>JAGQWL010000115.1 GCA_020437385.1 Bacteroidota bacterium | reverse complement strand
TTCCATAATTCTGAATCAGGATGGAAATCGGCACGGTGAACGTGCCATCACCGTTGTCGGTAACCGGACCTGCCGCCTTCGCCGAGCCGATCACCGGCGTCAGACTCACACTCACTGGCGTCGGCAGATTCTCGTCAGGATTGTTGTCCGCATCGCTTCCGTCAGGGTCGGCGCCATCAGTCGATTGATCGGAGGCATCGCCGTCCGACGAACCGTCCTCCGTCAGATCTCCGTACGCTACGGCCTGATTCAGGAAGTTGCTGACGCCCGCTGCCGGAACCATTGTGACGCTGAACGAAACTTGAATGGACCCGCCAATTGGCAGAACGTCTCCGGCAGTCTGCTGCACGAGATCGATATCGGATGAGCCGTCAAAGCCTGCGTTCCCGGTCGCCAGCACCGCACCGCCGGACACCGCGCCAACAACAGGCGCCGACACGCGGTACTCACCCTGAGCCAGCACTCCAACTCCGTTGAACGAACCAAACGAAGAGAGATCGTCCGCCAGCCGCAGGTCGTAAAGTGACGCGTTTCCGTAGTTCTCGATTCGAATCGTGAATGGAACGGTGAATGTTCCGTCCGCATTGTCGACGACGGCGCCCGCGGCCTTTGCGACACCGATGCGTGGAACCAACGTCACGGAGACCGGCGTCGGAGTATTCTCGTCCGGGTTGTCATCGTTGTCACTCCCATCGGGATCCGAACCATTGGTCGACAGGTCGGTGGCGTCTCCGTCGGCGACTCCATTCTCGGTCAGGTCGGCACTGGCCGTAGCCTGATTAGAGAAGGTGTCGATTCCGACGGGCGGAAACACCGTCACGGCAAAGGACAATTCCGCAACCGAACCAATCGGGAGTGTATCGCCCCCTGTCAACGCGATCAAGGTTTGGTCGATCGACCCGTCGAAGCCGGCATTGCCCGTCGACAGAATGGCACCTCCAGTCAACGATGACACGGTCGGCGCTGTTACGTTGTACTCGCCGGCCGATAGTGGCGTGGTCCCGTTGTGGCTTCCAAACGAACTGAGATCGTCCGTCGCCTGAACATCAAACAGCGGTGCGTTTCCGAAATTCTCGATCGTTATGGTGAACGGAATCGTGAAGGTTCCGTCGCCATTATCGGTTGGTGTGCCCGCCAGCTTGGCAGCGCCCACGACCGGCGTCAGCGAGACGCTGACAGGCGTCGGATCCGCCTCGTCAGGAATCCCGTCAGCATCGGTTCCATCAGGATCGGTGCCATCGGTCGATAGGTCGGTCGCATCACCATCTACCGTTCCATTTTCGACCAGGTCGCCCGCTACGGTCGCCTGATTGACGAACGACGAGACTGTCGCGGCCGGGAAGAACGTGACACCAAAATCGACTGTGACCGTCGCCCCTATGGGCAGAAGGTCTCCGGCGGTCAGCGACAACAGCGCCATGTCCGACTCACCGTCAAACGATGTATTTATGGCCCCAATGACAGCTCCGGCTGTAGCGTTCAAGATCACCGGCGCACTTACCACATATTCGCCTGGTGCCAATGGACCGACTCCGTTGAATGCACCAAACGAGCCGAGATCGTCAGTTATCTGTATGTCAAAGAGGGGCGCATTTCCGAAGTTCTCGATGACAATTGAGAACGGAACCGTGAACGATCCATCTCCATTGTCAACCACGGGTCCGGCCATCTTGGCGGCACCCACGAGGGGATTTATCGCAACCGATACGGGCGTCGGATCGGACTCGTCCGGGATTCCGTCAGCATCACTACCGTCTGGATCAGCGCCATCGGTCGACAAATCGGTCGCGTCACCGTCGGGCGTGCCGTCTTCGACGAGATCGCCAGACGCGATCGCCTGATTCACGAACGACGTATTGCCGGCCGACGGGAAGAACGTGACCGTGAATGAGATCTGGGCCGTTCCGGAAACCGGAAGCACATCGCCTGCCGTCGGCACGAGCAGCTCACTAACAGATTCACCGTCAAACGACGCGTTCGGACCGGCAAGGATGGCGCCGGCGGACAGGCCGACGACGACCGGGCTCGTGACCGAATATTCACCCTGCGACAGTGCCGTGGTACCGTTATACGACCCGAACGAAGTCAGCGCATCACTAACCTGGATGTCGAAAAGCGGTGCATTGCCAAAGTTCTCGATACTAACGGTGAACGGGACGCTGAAGGTACCGTTACCGTTGTCGACGACCGTCCCAGCCTGCTTCGCCGCACCGATCGACGGTCCGAAAGTGATCGACACAGTCGTCGGATCGCCTTCATCAGGATTGTCGTCACCGTCTGCGCCGTCAGGGTCGGCTCCAGATGTCGAGTTGTCTGTCGCGTCGCCATCCGAACTACCGTTTTCCACGAGATCGCCAGACGCGACCGCCTGATTTACAAACAGCGTATTCCCGCCCGTCGGATAGAACGTTATCTCGAACTGGATTTGGGCCGTTGCGGCAATTGGAAGGACATCGCCCGGCGACACCAGGAGCAGCTGTTGATCCGACTCACCATTGTAGCCAGTGTTGGCGGCACCAATTGCCGCGCCTCCATTGAGGCTGCCGACGACCGGACCGGACGACACCACGTACTCGCCCTGCGCCAACGCCGTCGCACCGTTGAAACTGCCGAAGGAGGCCAGATCGTCTGACACCTGAAGGTCGAAAAGCGGGGCATTACCAAAATTCTCGATTGTGACGGTAAACGAAACGGTGAACGTTCCATCTCCATTGTCGCTCACGGCACCCGCTTGTTTCGCCGCACCGATAACTGGTCCAAGCGTGATCGACACCGGCGTCGGTGTAGCCTCATCGGGATTGTCGTCAGCGTCCGTCCCATCGGGATCGGCTCCGTCTGTCGACAAATCCGTCGTATCACCGTCAGGGTTGCCGTCTTGAGTCAGGTCGCCGGATGCGACAGCCTGGTTACTGAACGACGAAGCGCCGCCGCTCGGATAGAAGGTGACGGCGAATGAGATTTGACCGGTGCCGCCGACGGGCAGGACGTCGCCGGGCGTTACAACGAGAAGTTGGGTGTCAGCCGAACCGTCAAACGAGGCATTTGCCGAAGACAGTACGGTTCCCCCAGCGAGTCCTGCAATAGACGGACTGGAAACAGCGTACTCACCCTGCGACAAGGCAGTCGTTCCGTTATAGGTACCAAACGAAGCGAGATCGTCGGTGACCTGAAGATCAAATAGCGGGGCGTTTCCGAAATTCTCGATGGCTACACTAAATGGTACGGTGAACGTTCCGTCACCATTGTCGGCAACCGCGCCTGCCTGCTTCGCCGCGCCGACCACGGGCGCGAGCGAGACAGAAACTGGAGTCGGGACATTTTCATCCGGACTGTCATCGCCGTCCGTGCCGTCCGGATCTGTCCCGTCAGTGGAAAGATCTGTTGCGTCACCGTCGGCCGCTCCGTTCTCGGTGAGATCTCCTGACGCTGCCGCTTGATTTGAGAATGCTGAGATGCCTGCGGGCGGGATGAAAGTCAACACGAACGAGGCATCCGCTGTGCCGCCAACCGGCAGGACATCGCCGGGGGTCAGGGCCAGAATTGCCTGGTCCGTTTCTCCGTCAAATGCGGGATTGACGGCGGATAGCACCGTTCCGCCACCCTGGCTTCCGATTGATAGACTCGAAACCGTGTATTGACCTTGAGCCAGCGTTGGCCCCGCATTGTAGCTACCGAATGACGACAGATCGTCCGTTAGCTGCACGTCGAACAGCGGAGCATTCCCAAAATTCTCGGCCGTTATCGTGAAGGTAACAGAGAACGATCCGTCACCGTTATCCGTGACAGCACCCGCCCGCTTCGCGACGCCGATCACCGGTGCCAGTGACACCGAGACGTTGGTGACTTCGTTTTCATCGGGCGTATCATCGTTGTCGTTTCCGTCCGGATCTGCGCCGTCGGTTGATTGGTCGGACGCATCGCCATCTGACACGCCGTTCTCGACCAGATCGCCCGTACCGACCGCCTGATTCGTGAATGCCGTGTTGCCCGCGGACGGGAACACGGTCACGGAGAACTGAACGTTTGCCGTGCCGCCAATCGCCAACACGTCACCGGCCGTTATTACCAGCAGGTTGGAGTCAGACGTGCCGTCGAAATTCGAATTGGCGTTCGCGAGCACACTACCGCTTGACACCGACCCTATTGTCGGCGCCGTAACCGAGTACTGTCCAGGGGACAGTGCGGTTGAGCCGTTGTATGTTCCGAAAGATCCAAGATTGTCCGACAGTTGCACGTCAAAGAGCGCGACATTCCCAAAGTTCTCCACGCGCAGCGTGAACGGAATCGTAAACGTGCCGTCTCCGTTATCGGTCACCGTCCCGGCCTCTTTTGCCACACCAACGATCGGCGACAGCGTAACGGTTACAGGTGTTGGCGCGGACTCGTCCGGGATGTCGTCACCGTCCGTTCCATCCGGATCAGCGCCGTCTGTAGAAACGTCTGTCGCGTCACCGTCCACCGTACCATTTTCGACAACGTCTCCCGAGCCGACTGCCTGATTGACGTAGCTCGAGATCCCGGACGACGGGAAGAAGACAAGGTCGAATGACAACTGCGCTGTCGCACCAACGGGCAACTGGTCGCCGCCGGCAGCGACAAGGACTCGCTGATCGGCGGAACCGTTAAAAGAGCCGTTGACGGCGGTGACAACTGCCCCACCCGTCACGCCATCGACGACCGGCGCCGCCACTGTGTACTCGCCGGCACTCAGCGCCGTCGAACCGTTGAACGTTCCGAACGCCGTGAGGTCATCCGAAATCTGAAGGTCATACAATGGGGCATTCCCAAAATTCTCGACAACCATCGTGAACGGTACCCGGAATGTTCCGTCACCATTATCGACAACCGTGCCCGCCTGCTTCGCGAGTCCAATCGACGGCCCGAGCGTAATCGTCACTGGTGTTGGCGTCGCCTCGTCCGGATTGTCATCCGCGTCACTGCCATCGGGGTCCGCTCCGTCTGTCGACAAATCAGTCGTATCGCCGTCAGGATTCGAATCTTCCGTGACATCCCCTGATGCGCTTGCCTGGTTGACGAAACTTGTCGCTCCTCCGGCGGGAAAGAACGTGACCGTGAACGTGACCTCGGCCGTTGCGCCAATTGGCAAAACGTCTCCGGCCGTCGGAACCAGCAGCGTCTGATTTCCTGAACCGTCGAAGGCCGCGCTCGCCGCTGCCAGGACAGCACCGCCGCCAAGAGATCCAATTACGGGCGCTGAAACCGAGTACTCACCCGGAGACAAGGTCGTCGTCCCGTTGTACGAACCGAAGGATGCCAGATCGTCCGTAACTTGCAGGTCAAAAAGAGGCACGTTGCCGAAATTCTCGATGGTGATCGAGAACGGCACAGTAAACGAGCCATCTCCGTTGTCTACAATTGCGCCGGCTTCTTTCGCCGCACCAATTTGCGGCGACAACGAAATCGTGACCGTGGTCGGAACGCTCTCGTCCGGCGTGTCATCACCATCCGTACCGTCGGGATCCAATCCGTCAGTAGAAAGGTCTTGCGTATCCAGATCGGACGACCCATTCTCGACGACGTCGCCTCCGGCGCTGACCTGATTCGTATAGCTCGTATTGCCTGCGGATGGATTGAACGTAACCGTGAACGACACCTGATACGTCGCGCCAACGGGCAGGACATCTCCTCCGGTGGCGACGACTATCCGCTGGTCGGCAGCACCATCGAACGCAACGTTGGTTCCGGAGATGACCGCCCCTCCCGTCGTAGTTCCCAGCACAGGAGCCGACACCGCATACTCGCCCTGAACCAGTGCAGTCGCGCCATTAAACAAACCGAAGGCCGACAAGTCATCGGACAAGGCGAGATCGAAGAGCGGGACGTTTCCGAAATTCTCAACCGTCAGTGTAAACGGCACGGCGAAGGTTCCGTCTCCGTTATCGACGACAGCGCCGGCCGACTTGGCTACGCCAATGACCGGATCAAGCGAGACCGTCACCGTGGTCGTTCCGCTTTCGTCCGGATTGTCGTCGTTGTCGGTTCCGTCCGGGTCAGTGCCATCAACCGAATCGTCGCTGGTGTCACCGTCCGCGTTTCCATCCTCCGTGAGGTCGCCAGTGGCAACTGCCTGATTGCTGAATGAGGTCGCTCCAGCCGAGGGAAAGAACGTTACGGTAAACGAAACCGCTGCGGTTGCGCCAATGGGCAAGACATCTCCCGGGGTAAATGCGAGTAGATTATGATCGGCCGACCCGTCGAACACGCCATTGACGCCCGATACGACTGCACCACCTGAAAGCGTCCCGATGACGGGAACGGATACTGAATATTCACCCTGGGCAAGCGGACCGGGTCCGTTAAACGAACCAAAGGAGGCGAGGTCATCGACAAGCTGCAGATCGTACAACGGTACATTCCCGAAATTCTCTGCAACAATCGAGAAGCCAACGGAAAACGTACCGTCGCCGTTGTCGGTGACAGATCCGGCCTGCTTCGCCAAGCCGACAACCGGCGAAAGCGAAACAGTTATTGTTGTCGGGACAAACTCATCCGGGTTGTCATCGTTGTCGCTGCCGTCAGCGTCCGAGCCGTCGGTGGACAAGTCCGTCGTGTCCCCGTCGGATACACCGTTCTCAACAAGATCCCCTGAACCCGTCGCCTGGTTGACAAAACTCGTATTCCCCGCACTCGGAACGAATGTCACGGAGAATGTCACTTCAGCGGTCGAGCCAACGGGAAGAACATCTCCTGCCGAAACCACCAGGAGCGCCTGATCACCTTCTCCATCGAAGTTTGCATTCGCCGACGAGATACTCGCACCACCGGTAGTTGTACCAACCGTCGGAACGGATACAGCGTACTCTCCCTGCGCTAAGGCCGACACACCATTGTAGCTGCCGAACGCAGAAAGATTATCGGTTACCTGCAGGTCGTGAAGTGGTGCATTCCCGAAGTTTTCGATGAGGATCGAGATCGGGACAGTGAACGATCCGTCACCGTTGTCGACGACTGCGCCGGCGGCCTTCGCCGCACCGATTACCGGACTTAACGTGACCGAGACTGGCGTAGCAGTCGACTCGTCGGGATTGTCGTCGCCATCCGATCCGTCTGGATCAATCCCGTCCGTCGACAAGTCGGTCGTATCTCCGTCAGGGTTTCCGTCTTCGACGATGTCAGCCGACGCGTTGGCCTGGTTTGAAAAGTTGCTTGCGCCCGCATCGGGGAAGAACGTGACCGAGAAAGATATCTGTGCGGTGGCACCGATTGGAAGCACGTCTCCAGCCGTGACAACAAGAAGGTCGGAATCCGACGCACCGTCATACGAAGAATTAGCCGATGCAATGACTGCGCCGCCGGACAGGCCAGAGACAGTAGGCGTCGTGACATTGTACTGGCCGGGCCCCAGCGCACTGATACCGTTGAACGTTCCGAACGACGACAGGAGGTCCGTTACCTGAACATCGTGAAGCGGGACGTTGCCGAAATTCTCCACCACCACTGCGAAAGGCACCGTGAACGTCCCGTCCGAGTTATCCACAACAGCACCGGCCTGCTTCGCGGCACCGATAACTGGATTCAACGTTACCGTTACCGGTGTGGCAGTGCTCTCGTCCGGATTGCCGTCATTGTCCGATCCGTCCGGGTCGTTCCCGTCCGTTGACAAGTCGACCGTATCGCCGTCTGGATTCCCGTCTTCCGAAGTATCTCCGGATGCCGTCGCCTGATTAGCGAAGCTGGTGTTACCTGCCGCCGGAAAAAACGTCACACTGAAACTGATCTGCCCTGTTCCGCCGATCGGCAGTACGTCGCCGGGCGACAGCGCAAGAAGATTCAGGTCAGAGGAGCCGTCAAAAGTGGGATTGGCGCTGGCCAGAACGGTCCCACCGGTCAGACCACCGATGGCAGGAGCACTGACGGTGTACTGCCCTGGGCCAAGCGCAGACACTCCGTTGTAGGCGCCAAACGACGCAAGATTATCACTAACCTGCAGGTCGTACAGAGGCGTGTTTCCGAAATTCTCGACCGCAACGACGAATGGAACGGTGAACGTCCCGTCTCCATTGTCCGTCACGCCGCCCGCAGATTTCGACGATCCGATTTGCGGCGCCAACGAGACGGATACTGGCGTTGCGACGCTCTCATCAGGGGTGTCGTCGTTGTCCGTGCCGTCGGGGTCGCTGCCGTCGGTCGACACGTCAGTTGCGTCCCCATCGGCCGTTCCATCCTCGGTTTCATCGCCGGAAGCGATGGCCTGGTTAACGAACGACGAGAGCCCTGCCGACGGGAAGAACGTTACATTGAATCCGAGTTGCGCGGTCGCTCCAATCGGTAACACGTCGCCGGCTGACAGGGTGATCAAAGCCTGATCCGCCGAACCGTCAAATCCGGCATTTGCCGATCCCACCACGGCACCACCTGTCAGCGAACCAACGGTAACAGTTCCAACCGTGTATTCTCCCTGCGAAAGCGCCGTACTCCCGTTGAACGTCCCGAAACCCGTCACGTCGTCCGAGACCTGAATGTCGAAGAGCGGAACGTTTCCGAAGTTTTCGACGACCACTGTAAACGGCACTGTGAAGGTTCCATCACCGTTATCTGTGACGGCACCAGCCTGCTTCGCGGCACCGATCACCGGCGTCAGGGATATCGTAACGGGGGTCGGCGTTGCCTCATCCGGGTTGTCGTCGTTGTCCGATCCATCCGGATCCGCACCATCGGTGGAAAGATCCGTGACATCGGAGTCCGCCACCCCGTTCTCGGCGACATCACCTGATCCCGTTGCCTGATTTGAGAACGACGATATTCCAGCGGACGGGAAGAACGTCACCGAGAACGATATTGCCGCGGTTGCCGATACCGGTAGAACGTCTCCCGAAGTCAGGGAGATCAGGTCGGTGTCGGTGTCACCGTTGAATCCGGCATTCGCCGATGCGATCGCCGCACCGCCCGTGAGCGTTCCGATGACCGGCGTTGTTACGTCGTAGTCGCCCTGACTCAGCGTGGGAGCAGCGTTGTACGTTCCGAATGAATTCAGAATATCGCTTAGCCGAAGATCGAACAGCGGGACGTTGCCGAAGTTTTCGACGACCACCGTAAACGGCACCGTAAACGTCCCGTCGCCATTGTCCACGACGGAACCGGCTTCTTTTGCAACGCCGAGGCCCGGGATCAGCGTTACGGAAACCGGTGTAGTAGAACTTTCATCCGGAGTGTCGTCGTTGTCGGATCCATCCGGGTCGGTCCCGTCCGTCGACGTATCCGTCGCGTCCCCGTCCTCATTTCCGTCCTCGACGATATCGCCGGACGCGACTGCCTGATTCGAAAAGCTGCTTACACCCGCGTCGGGAACGAACGTGAGACTAAAATTGATGCTGGCCGTCGCGCCGATCGGCAGAACATCGCCGCTCGTGTGCTGAACTAACCGTTGATCAGACGATCCGTCAAACGACGCATTTACGGCGCCAAGGTTTGCGCCACCCGAGAGCGTTCCAATCGACATCGAACTCACGCTGTACTCGCCCTGCGCAAGCGGAGGCGTTCCATTGAAGCTTCCGAACGACGAGAGGTCGTCGCTGACCTGCAAATCGAACAGGGGCGCATTACCGAAATTTTCGACGACGACCGTAAACGGCACCGTAAAAGTCCCGTCGCCATTATCGACGACGGTGCCGGCTGCCTTGGCGGCGCCGATCACGGGCGCAAAAGACACGGTGACCGGAGTGGCGACGCTTTCGTCCGGATTGCCGTCACCATCTACCCCGTCCGGATCGGCTCCGTCCGTTGAGAGGTCGGTTGCATCGCCATCCGCTGTGCCGTTCTCTGATAGATCCCCCGAGGCTGTCGCCTGGTTCGCGAAGTTCGACACGCCGGCCGCCGGGAAGAATGTGACGGAAAATCCGATCTGCGCGGTAGCACCGATTGGCAGGATGTCGCCGGATGTCACGCTGACAAGGTCACCGTCGGATTCTCCGTCGAATGAACCGTTCGTACTCGCAACCAAGGCACCGCCTGTCAAGGTGCCGATCGTTGGTGCGCTGACGCGGTACTCGCCTGGTGACAGCGCACCAGCCGCAAGGAAGGAGCCGAATGACGACAGATCGTCCGTTATCTGGATATCGTAAAGCGGCGCACTCCCGAAATTCTCGAGCGTTATGGTGAACGGCACTGTAAACGTGCCATCGCCGTTGTCTACGACTGCTCCAGCGTCCTTCGCCGATCCAATTACTGGATTCAGATTGACGGATACCGGGGTTGCGACGGCCTCATCCGGATTGTCATCCGCATCCGTCCCGTCAGGATCTGCACCGTCGGTTGACTGGTCCGTCGCGTCACCGTCAGACGTACCGTTCTCAGTAAGGTCGCCGGATGCGTTGGCCTGATTGGCGAAGCTCGATACGCCCGCCGCAGGAAAGAAGGTGACCGAGAAGTTGATCGCCGCCGTCGCGCCAATGGGAAGGATGTCGCCGGCTGTGACGGACACAAGGTTCGCGTCAACCTCTCCGTCAAAGCCCGCATTCGGATTTGCAAGCGCAGCACCGCCGGTCAGGCTGCCTATTGTAGGTGCCGAAACGGAGTACTCACCTTGCGACAAGGCTGTCGCGCCATTGTAAGAACCGAACGCCGCGAGCAGGTCGGACACCTGAATGTCATAGAGCGGCGCATTGCCGAAGTTCTCAACGACAACCGTGAACGGCACAGTAAACGTACCGTCTCCATTATCCGTTACGACACCTGCCTGCTTTGCCGCGCCGATGACGGGAGCAATCGGTGCAACGATTGGCGTCGGGACGGCCTCGTCCGGGTTACCGTCGTTGTCGGCGCCGTCGGCGTCCGTGCCATCTGTTGACAAATCGCTCGTATGGCCGTCGGCCGTTCCGTCCTCGATAACATCGCCCGATGCGGTAACCTGATTCGTGTACGACGACTGACCCGCAGCCGGAAAGAACGTGATACTGAACTGAAGCGTCGCGGTCGCACCTGGCGGCAGGATGTCGCCAGACGATGTGAGGATTAGATCGGTGTCTCCGGATCCATCGAACGATGCGTTCGACGTGGAAAGAATCGCGCCGCCGGATGTGCCTGACACCGTGGGGGCGGAAACAGAATATTGACCTGCCGCCAACGCAGTGGATCCGTTGTACGTCCCGAACGCGGTCAAGTCATCCACGAGAGCCAGATCGAACAGACTCTCGGTTCCGAAGTTTTCGATCTCGACGGTGACAGGCGCCGTGAATGTTCCATCGCCGTTGTCTACAATCGTGCCCGCATTCTTGGCGGCACCGATACGCGGCAGCTGGACGGTGAGCGTGGCAGTATTCGACGCGACGGGAGTCGGTGTCTCGGCCGTATCAAGATTGGTGATCTGGTTGGAGTGCGTCCCAACCGTATTGCTCGTGACCGCGATGGCGATCCGACACGTCGATTCCGCGGCGATGTTGCCCGAAAGGACGTTGAACGATGTCCCACCGACGACGGCATTCGACGTTACTCCAGTGCAGGTGCTGCTCGGATCGAGCGTGGCACTGGCGAGATTGAATCCAGAAAGCGCATCCGTAAACGTGAGCCCCGACAAGGGCGCAATGTTCGGGTTCGTGACGTCGAAGACCATCAACGCCGTTCCATTTTGCGGAATCACCGCCGGTTCAAAGCTCTTGCTTACCCGCGGGTCGAGGTTCGACTTGATGTTGGCAACGATCGTCGACAGGATAATCAAGTCCGTCGAGGTCGAGACGGTCAGGTTGGCCGAGGTCTGCCCGGCCGTGACGGCCGAAGAAAGATTCCGTCGATCAATGTCGACTCCGTAGGATGGCGAAACGGACGTGTTGTCGCTCGTGCTGCCGAAAGGATCTCCGGATTGCAGCGTGGTGGAGTTTACCCGAACAAACTCGTTGGTGGACGTAATGGTGTCATCTCCCTCCCACACGACGTTGGTCATTGTCCCATCCACCGGCGCCTGAATGTTAAGGCCGCTGAGCGTCACCGTGGTAGAGATGCTTCCGCTTGTGGTTCTCAGGACGTCAAACCCGTCCCATATGCCGATTCGCCTGAATTCGACGATGGTGGGATCCGTGTAGAAGACGTGCAGAACCCATCCTGCCAGCACGGCGCTCGATGTACAGTAGATACCCGTCTGATCCACCGTAAGCCCGCCAAGCGTGTAACTCCCCGACCCGGTACCGGCGACTTGCGTCGTGACATCGGCAAAACCCTGGAACCAGGTCATCAGTGTCCCGCCGTTGTTGTAGGTACCCGTGAAGGTCCGCGTGGCATTTACGGTGCTGCCGTTGAAGGTCACGGAATTGTCGATCGTCGAACCCGATCCCGACCAGTACAGGTAGGCCGCGTCAACCGTGACGCCGGAAGGCAAGGTCAGCGTTCCGCTTGAGGTGGGATTGAGTTGACACGCGGGATCGGTGCCTCCACCATTGTTAGGCTGGGAACGCAGTGTGCCCCCGGCCAACGTTTCGTTAACGCGTCCTTCAAAAGTCTGGAATGCTGACAGCGGCACGTCCTGACCGAACACCGTTGTCGGTAAGGCAGCACAGACCGCGCCCAATGCGAAAAGGACGAAGAGCGAACGGCTGCGGACAGATCGTTCGGACAGTCGCTCGTGTATTACCAGAGTTGCAAGTTTTTCCAACGTGTACAAATGGCGCCCCGCCCCGCGTCCTGCAATGCGAGAGGGGTTTCGTGCCAATCACTTATTTTTCAGACCCTTAACAGGATGACCGTTGACGGTCAGCTGCCTGGATTGCGTGATTGGCAGAAATCGTACCCACGGAAACTCAATTCGATGGCGAAGACGTCGGCACCGCCTAAGATCCTTCGCGCGGCACTGTCGCGCCCGACCCTGTCAAGCCAAGCGCAGACCGAAGATCTTTCAGCGCGAGACCGACCTGATTCTCGACAGTCTTTCGTGCGATGTTCAGTACATCGGCAGCCTCTGCATACGTCAGGCCGCCGAGAAAACACAATTCAATCACTTCTCGCCGGCGCGCCGACAAGTTGGACACAGCCGCCGCAATCTGCGAATTGAGTGGGCCATCGTCCTGCGATACAGCCGCTTCACTCGAATCAGCCACGTCAATGGCGTCATTCAATGGCGAGTGCCGGGCGGCCTTGCGCAAGTCGTTGAGCGCTGCGTTTCTTGCGATTCGGAACAGATACGCACGAAGCGGCTTGTCTGGCTGAATGCGGCGACGCTCGGTCCAGACCGCAACAAATGCCCGCTGAACGACATCGCGACAATCAATTGCGGCGAACCCCTGCGCTGACAGGTACCTCGACAGCACGTCGTAATGCGCCTCGAAGAACTCTCTAAAGGCCTCTTGATCTCCGGCGCGTATTCGACGGGCCAGGTCCGGATCGTCTGCGGACGCCTGAAGCGCCAGAACGATAAGAAGCAGTATTGTCAGTTCGATCTGAGGAATCGGCATCCGTGTTGCAGACGTGGGTTCATCGTCAGTAATCGACCTGCCGCCAGCAAGATAAAAGGACTCCCATGAGCTCTACCATCCGTTTATCACGACGTGCCAATAGCGTGGACTCCAAACGCTTAGCGCTTTCGCTCCTGTCGATATTCTTTTGCGCCTCGGCCTCGTACGCTCAGGACGATTGGCCGATGAAGGGCCACGACGTCCGACGTACTGGACAGAGCGGCTCCCACGGTATCGTCAGCATCGACGCCTCGCGATCATGGGCGACATCTGTTCCATTCGCCTTCGAACTCAACATCGGTGCATCCGTCGTCGACAATCACGTCGTTTTTGGCTCCTGGGGTTTGCTCAGAAAGGACGAACAGGGACGCGACGTTCGATACTGGGATAAATCCGACGGAAAGGTCTACAGCTTGTCTCCGCATGACGGATCCTGGAACTGGGGTGGGCCGGTCGCACTCGACAAGGTACACAGATGTTACGACATGCCCCAGCGAGAGTACACCTCAACAGACTTCCTCTTCTGTGGCCTTTTCAACAACTACCACGTCACTTTTTACAACGGTACGGTGGAGGGCCAACCGGCGTTTTCGCGTGCAGCGAACCTCTGGTATGTTGGCCGTGGAGACGGTCGTCTCTTCGCTATCGATCCCGAGACGGGGAACATCCGCTGGCGATTCCAGACTTACAATCCGGCACAACCGGACGACCCCGATGGCGGCGGTGAAATCGTAACAGCACCACTTCCCTTAACCGAGGGCGTGGCGTTCGGCACGTGGGCTGAGGGCCCGTATGAAACTAGTGCGTTCTACGCTGTCGGTGCGGACAGTGTCTTGCGGTGGCGATACCCGGCAGACTCCTCCCTGCCCAACAGGTTCTATGCCTCACCTGCGCTGAGTCCGGACGGCCAGACGATTTACGCCGCGACCTTTCTGGGTGATTCGTCCGCGAGCGTACTGGCGCTCAACAGCTCGCTTGATTCCACGCTCACCGACGCCGCTCGCCTACGGTGGCAGCGCAAGCTCGAATACAACGATGCGCGAGTGTTCGCCGTCACAATGACGGTCGCAAGCAATGGTAACATCTACATCGGCGGCCTCTACCAGAAAGGGATCCTGAATGTGCCGATAGTGATCGCGCTGGACGATATGGGTGAGATCCTCTGGACGCTCGACGAAACCGCTCTCGATGACGGCGCGCAGTTTCTTCACGGACTCGCCATCCGTGAAGTGGACGACCGCTCGATACGCCTTATCGCCACTACCGGAAACTTCGGAACGCCGGCGTTCAACAAGCTTGAATCAGGCCGATTGTACGCCATCGATATCGAGACTGGGTCTGTGCTCTACGAATTTGATCCATCCGATGTCATCAATGACGCGGTAGGTGGACTCAATTCGCCTGCCATCAGCAAAGAGGGCTTCGTCTACTTTGGTGTTCGCGGACGATACGGTTCGGACGCACGAAACGGCTACTATTTCGGCGTTCGGGATACCGGCACCGAGTTCGAGCCGATGTGGCACTATGAGGTCGACGGACACCTTGAGTGGACGCATCCGGCGATCGGGCCTGACGGATCCATTTTCGGCGGAAGTGGGGTTCAAGACGAAACACTGAATACAATTACGTACGAGTATTCGGATGAACCGGAAGGTACGTCGCCACTGTTCTATGGAATAAAGGGGACCACGAGCGTCGGAATCGAGCAGGTCAGCGAACGTCCAACGCCGACGGTACTTTTGTATCCCAACCCGGCCGAAAACGTACTCGTTGTCGAAACCTCCGGCATCGTTTTCGATCGGACGGTCGATCCGACAGTGAGCGTGTTTGATGCAACGGGACGGCTGGTGAAGACCAGTGCGGCTCAGGCTAAAATTTTGCGAATCGATATCGACGATTTGCCGACCGGGGTTTACTTCCTCGTGCTTGCGAATCCAACGCGCACCGGGCAGATTGCAAGGGCATTCGTCGTTCGACGCTAGGACTCCCCACCTGGAGGCAAATTTGCGAGCCAGAAGCGCACCATCGATCCGTACACATGGCGTGTTGTGTTAGGTCCTTCGTAAATCCCGTGTGTCCGGTTGGGATAGGCAAGCATCTGGAAGTACTTGTTTGCCTTGATCAGCTCGTTGACAAGACGTTCCGTTCCCTGGAAGTGGACATTGTCGTCTCCGGTTCCGTGAATGATCAGCAGGTTTCCCTCAAGCTGTCCGGCAAATGTAATCGGTGAGCCCTGCTCGTACGATTCGGGGTCGGTATTCGGATTTCCAGAGTAACGTTCCTGATAGATCGTGTCATAAAGACGCTGGTCCGGAACCGGAGCTACGGATACGCCCGAGCTGTAGATATCGGGATAGCGGAACATGAGATTGAGCGTCATCGAGCCGCCGCCACTCCAACCCCAGACACCGATCCGAGATGCGTCTACAAACGGCCATTCAGAGATCTTGACTGCCGCAGCAGCCTGATCGGCGCTATTGACGACGCCGACCTTCTTGTATATGACCTTGCGCCATTCTCGACCGCGAGGAGCGGGTGTCCCCCGGTTGTCTACGCTGATCACCACGTACCCCTGCTCAGCAAGAAACGTGTGATAGAGTAGCGACGAACCTCCCCAGCGATCGACAACCGTTTGCGCCGCCGGTTCTCCATAGACATAGAATATCACCGGATACTTTTTCGCCGAATCAAAACTGCTAGGCTTAATCATCCAGCCGTCGAGCACGACGTCTCCGCCGATGTCCACCCGGAAGAACTCCGGCCGGGATCGTGTAAGATCCGCTACCTCGGACTTGAGGCGTTCGTTGTCTACGAGCACGCGCAACCGCTTATGGTCCGGAAGCGACACAAGGTCGATCGTCGACGGTACATCAAAACGGGAATACGTGTGAATCGCGAATCGTCCGTTTGGGGAGATCTGATAGTTGTGGTAGCCCGGCTGATCTTCCGGCGAAATCCGCTTTGCCGCTCCTCGTGGCCCGACGTTACCATACAGGTAGCGCTGCGTTGGGTTGTCTGGCGATGCCGAGAAATACACCCGATCGCCGACCAGCGCGTCGATAGATATGACGTCTTCGTCTGCCGGCGTTAAAGCCGTCTGCTTTCCAGTTTGGCGGTCGACACGATAAAGAACGCGCCAACCATTTTGTTCGCTCATCCAGGTGAACGCGTCACCGTCGGCTGTCCACGTGAAATCGTCCACGACATCCAACCACGCCGAGTCGCGCTCATCAATCACCACTCTCTTTTCGCCGGTCCGAGTGTCCGTAAAGATCACCTGCAGGTGATTCTGCGGGCGGTTGAGATGCTGCACCACAATCTCGTGTGAATCCGGCGTCCAATAAAGCCGCGCGACGTAGTTGTTTCGCAGGTCGTCAGAGAATTCGAACCAGTCGACCGAACCACCGGTCACACTGACGACACCTACGCGCGACGCCGAATTTGTCGTGCCCGCTTTGGGGTACTGAATCGGCGTTACGAAGGAGTAAAGTGAATCAGTATCGTTAATGAGCAGATAATCGCGAACACCTTCCGCGTCGAGCTGCCAGAACGCAATCCTGCTTCCGTCCGGACTCCACCGAAAACCATCACGCAGGGAAAACTCCTCTTCGTAAACCCAATCAAATGTTCCATTGATGATCGTTGTCGACCCGTCCCGCGTCAACTGCGTTCGGGTACCGTCGTGCAGGTTTTCGACATAGATGTTGTTCTTGTGAACATACGCGACGCGTTGGCCTGTGGGATCGAACTTTGCGAACATTAGGGTTGACGGTTCAAAGTTTCGTCCAAGCTGGCTCAGGCGTCTCGAATCAAGATCCAGGACCCAGTAATCGCCACGCGTGTTCGCGCGCCAGACCCTGGCCGAGTTCGTGAAGATCAGCAGTTTGCTGCCGTCCGTAGACCACGTGTAGTCCTGTATCGAAAGCGGCCGATCTGCGCCATCCGGAATCAGCGCGGACGACGGTACGAGTACCCGCCGTTCACCGGACCGTGCGGCGTAGGCGACAATATCCACACCGTCACCGTCAGCCCGCTCCAGCGTTGTGTATTCATCGCCTGCTGCGAGCCATCGGGCAGGACCGAAACGTTCGGACGCAAAATCCCGTGACGCGAAAACGCGGTCGAGCGTGAGAGTTGACTCCTGCGCCCGAACCGGGACCGCGGTTAGAAGAACCACGATTGAAAGAATCCTGAACGTACGTAGCATTTGCATCGACTGGGTCCGATGATTGTTATCGCGGCGGAATCTCTGTGGTACCTAATGAATCACCGGCAGTTTCCGGAACGAACCGAGACGGATTCAGAAACGACCCAAGTGGCTCCGGTGGCTTCCCCGCGCTTGCACCGGTACCGCGTTCTCTTATCTTTCCATTCCAGAGGCAGTGAAACCAGTCGTCCCATCGTTCCCATGAAACGCTCCCCAAGAATGCTTCTCCCGGCTGTCGCTTTGATTGTGCTGACCTTTACCGCCTGCCGGCAAGGACAAGAAAGTTCTGAGTCGCAGTCGTCGTCTGCCGAAGAAACTGTCATGCGGCCCGATGCAGCCACTCCCGCAGGAGGCGAAGGTAATGTACCATCCGGTTGGACGGTGAGGGCAGACAGGGGCTCCGCAACTGTTGCTTCGGACTCGACCGGCGATATATTCTTCGTAAACATGACTCCCGGTTGGCACATCACAACAGGTCCGGCGGCGACGTATTTCAACGAGGGAAGCACTGCATCGGGAGACTACACTGCAAGAATGGACGTGTACCTTTTCGATCCGAAAGGTCGACGAGAGGCGTTCGGTCTGCTCTTTGGCGGGACCAATCTTAACGAGCCGACCCAACGATACGCCTACTTCCTGATTCGACAGGGCGGGCAGTTTCTTGTCAAGAAGCGCGCCGGAGATGTTACTGAGACGGTTATCGACTGGACTGATAACGATGCGATAAAACCGTGGACGCCCGAGGGAGACGGGACTGCTTTCAACACACTCGCCGCGACTGTCACGGCAGATTCCGTATTGTTCTTTGCAAACGACACGAAGCTTGCATCCATAAGTGCCGAATCCGTACCTACCAACGGTCTGGTTGGATTTCGAATCAACCACGGTCTGAATCTGCACGTCTCGGGCTTCGAAGTAGTTGAGCAGTAACGCCCGGGGCGGCGCCGTTCTTTCGACCGTTCGCGTCGCCAAATGCTCAAAACATTACCCGGTCGCCGCGCTCGGCGACAGAGTACCCACGAGCAACGATCTCTCGGCGCGCTTCCGAATCCGCAGACAGAGCGGGATTTGAGTGGTTGAGGTGAATAAACCGAATCTTCCGTCTCTCGCTCTCCGGTAGCGAATCGAATCGGTCCATGCTGACTCGGACAAACGGATGTGGAAAGCCGGACATGTCGCGGCCCGGCAATTCTCCGTTGTCAAAGAACGTTGCATCAAGGAATGCAACGTCAACATCGGCAATAAGCCGTTCGATGCTTCTCCCAAGATCGTCGAGCTCGTTCCAGCTATCGATGTCGGGAACGTAGAGGGCGGAGCCAGACCCAAGATTGATCTTGTAGCCGACAACTTCGGAATACTCCTGCCGGTGTGGTACGATAAATGGCGAAACAGAGACCGACGTTGAGAGCTGTTGCGTCGAGTCCGCGGTAAGTCGGGAGACGCGAATGTTGTGGTACCGTACAAGTTGATCCCAGGGACCGTTATCCGACAAGAACGCCGCCATTCGTGGCATGGCGTAGACCGGCACCTGTCTCGCCCCCATGGCTTCATGCCCCAGGTACATCAACCCTGTGTAATGGCCAATGTGTGCATGTGTCAGGAGAACGCCGCCCAGTTTCAGGGAGTCGCCAGATGAAAGCGCAGCCATCGTCATCTGCTCCGGGAAATCCGGCGTTGCATCGACGATCCAGTAAGCAGATGCGCGCGGATCAACGATTGCAAGTGAGGCGACACGTTTCCTGGCTGAAGCGTCGCGCCACCTCGGATCGTACACGCTGCCGGCCTGGGGCACGCCTCCGTCCTGCCCTACGCCAAGAACGAGGATGTACGGTGCTGTTTGCTCCGATGTCGTCGCCAGGTCGGACGCGTCTGCGGGCGGCTGCGAACCGCCCACGCGACATCCCGCAACGGCAATGGCGGAAATCAGCAAAGCAGCTGCGTCGAGAAGAGAGAAGCGGCGAAAAGGCATCGGCTGTCGTGCGCCGGCCTCTAATTCCGACGATTAGTCGAGATCGTCCAATATACGACGGATCTTCTCGAGCTCGTCATCGGATACATTGTAGGGTTCCTCTGCGGCGAACGAGTCTGCACCGTCAGACGCAAAGACATCGCCGGGCTCCGTTACATCGCCCTCCCACTCGGGATTGTCATAATGCCCGTTCGGATTGACAACTTCTTCGGAGTCTGACGGCCACGACTGATCGGGACGGAAACCAGCATCCCGCTTGATGGCGCCAACTCGAGATCGAGCGATCGAGGGCTGCCACTCGTGCGGCCTTGCCTGCGGGGCTCGTTCAGCCAATGTCTGGACAGGCTCAGGAGACTCGAGGTCTTCGGCAACGTATTCGTCTTCCGAAGCCTGTGTGTCCACCTGATAGTCCGGGTTGACGGCATCCGTCGAATCGTTTCCTCCATCAGACAACGGCTGCTCGTACTCGGGCTCCGGCGCGGACACCGGATGCTCACTCCGCATCGGAGCCGGCTGCTGAAACGCTGTCTGCGGAACGCGCTGCTCTCGACCAAAGCGTTCCAGGAGTTCCAATTCGGAGCCAAGGAATGCGCGGAGACGCGCGACGACTTCGGCTTGTTTCTCAAGGAGCCTGCCGGTTTCGGATTTCAGCCGTTCGTTATCCGCGATGGCGTTGCTCGTAATCTGTCGGCCAGACAGCTCCGCTTCCTGGAGAATCAGCCGGGCACGTCGCTCTGCGTCTTCCAGTGCGGCCGCCGAACTGCTGCGGGCAGTGTTGATCGCCTCCTGCAGGGCCTCTTCGATTCGTTGATAGTGGGAGATCTTGTTTTCCAGTTCTGCAACACGCTCCTCCATCCGACGCAGTTCTTCCTGCTGCTCCTGCCACTGCGTGGCGACGCTGCCCAGGAAAGCGGTAACCTCAGATTCGTCGAATCCCCTCAGGCTGCGCTTGAACTCCTGGTTCTTGATGTCCATGGAAGAAAGCGTAAGCATATTCCCACTCGGTTTTCTACGGGCGACTGCGTGTTCTGGAACTCCGGGACGCAGTAGCCTCATCCGACGACGACGTCGGAGTCGGTTCAATGTCAAGGTCCAGCGGTTCGGCGGTCGCGATCGCTTCCAGGTTCTCTACCCGGTGTCTGAGCGCATCGATCTCTGATCGGAGAGTCTGGAGGTCCTCCGTCGTAGCGGCCCTTTCCGCAGCCGCGTCCTGCCTCAGGATCGCTACAAGCAATGCAACAACAAAGAACGCTGCAAAGACGGCAATTACGACAACCATTAGCTGTACTCCCGTTCCTTCAGGGAACAGTTATCTTCAGAATCGGCACCCGCTGACAGGCCTTAACCCCTGCCAGAAACAAAATTGACAACACAGCGGTCGCGGCTAACGATCGCCAAAAATGGCACTCCCGACGCGAATAAGCGTGGCGCCCTCCTCAATCGCTTCTTCATAATCACCGCTCATACCCATGGACAATTCGACGACACGACCTCCGTTGACGTGTTGAATCCGGTCACGGACTTGCCGCAAAAGCGCAAACTGCGGGCGCGTTCTGGCTGAATCCACTTCGAGACTCGCCATGCCCATCAGACCGACGACCACGATCCCCTCCATGCCGGCAACCTGATTCATTGCTCCCTCGATCTCACTCACAGCAAAGCCGTGCTTCTGATCTTCGTCGCTGATGTTCACCTGGAGCAGCACAGGCTGAACGACGGATTGGTCAAGAGCCTGGCGGCTGATGGCTTGCGCCAGGCGAAGGCTGTCGACAGAATGAATCAGCGGCGATCGGCCGACAACCAGCTTCACCTTGTTCCGCTGGAGGTGTCCGATCATGTGCATGGGTGGGACAACGAGTCCTTCACGAACCAGCTCCTCATACTTCTCGTCGAGCTCCTGCGGTCGACTTTCGCCAAACTCCTCCGCGCCGGCCTGGACGGCCGCAAGAATATCCGAAACGGGAAATCGCTTCGACACGGCGATGAGTCGGATCTCGTCTCGCCTGCGGGAGGCTCGTCGAGCCGCCGCCTCAATCCGATCCTCGACTGCAGCAAGACGTTCGCGAATCTCCGCAACCCGTTCACTGGACGAACGCAACAGTCCGCCCTGCTCTTCGAGACCTGCACCTATCTCACGACGACTCATCGACAGCCTCAAACTCTCTGACCTCACTGTTTCCGGCATCCGGTCGCTCAATCACGTATCGGATCGACAACGGTCGGCAGCACACCTCGCAATCCTCTATGTACGCGTGCGATCCCGACTCCGGCTCGAGTAGCATCGATATCTCAGATCCGCAATGCGGGCACTGAAATGCATACTCAATTTGCGCTGACATTCCCTCTACCTCGAATCGGCTCTACAACTGATATCGCTTGTACTTCGAAAAAGCATTCACCCTACGATGTTACGCGCCACTTTCGACCCCGTTCGGGTTGCAGTAAGGAGTCAGGTAGTCTAGCGACGCAATCACAGCTCGTTGCGCAGGATCGCAAGCGGTGACTGTTTGTACACACTGCGACTCAGAAGCATCCCGACACCAATAGTAATGCCGACAATGGCGAGTCCAAACAGTAGGTATTCTACTGCCGGAAATCGCGGTGGGATGTTGAAGTTGTACCGACACAAAAGCCAAACCGCCGCAGTGGAAAGTACGAGCCCGGACGCTGTCGCGATAACGCCGATCGCCGCGTACTCGGTTGCCAGAATCCCCTGAATCGTCCCCGGAGCCGCGCCCAGAGTCTTTAGAAGCACGCTCTCCTCCGTCCGTGAAGACTGCCCCGACAGGACGGACCCCACCAGCACGATCATTCCAGTCAACACGCAGAAGAGCGCAAGAAACCGGATGACCATTCCGATTCGCGAAAACACCGACTCTACCACGGACAGGACAAGCGTCAGGTCGATAGCTGATACATTCGGGAAGGCATCAATGACCGAGGTCTGCACCGCACTCATTCGGGCCGCATCGTCCACACGCGTCACGACTACGTTTGTGGACGGCGCATCCTCAAGGACTCCCCGTGGAAAAAGAAAGTAGAAGTTTGTACTGAGCTGGCCCCAATCAACATCTCGGATGCCACCGATCACCGTACGAACTGGCAGACCCTGGACATCGAATACCAGACTGTCTCCGATTCCGATCTTCAGCTCATCCTCAAGGTCAGAGGCCATGGTAACGGGTACGACATCCACGGCCGGATCAAAGTCCGGAGGTACCGACGGCAACATCCGCCCGGAGGTCAGCGTCTCGGTGTCATTCAGTGTGTCGCGATACGATGATCTGTATTCCCGTCGATGAGCCCAGGACGTCTCTACGGTCTCATCCTCCCGCATCGACGTGATCAGTCGCCCGTTGATCGATCGGATGCGCATCGAAACGATCGGAACGGACTCAATTACCGGATTGCCGCTCGCGCGTACGATCGACGTCACACCGTCGACCTGATCGGGCTGTATATCGAAGAGTATCAGATTCGGACGCTCCGACCCACTGGAAAGCTCGACCTGCCGCAGCAGAGAGCTGCGCACTCCGGACAGGGCAAATATTATGAACGCAATGAATCCTATTGTTACGGTCAGCAGAACCGTCTGACTGCCGGGACGGAACAGTGAGGCGATACCCTGTCTCACTTCGAAGCTGAGACCCGCGGTTCGAAGACCGCGAGCAGCGACAGTGAGTACACGAGCAACCAGGCGAAGGACAAGGAACACGAAGATCAACCCGACGACGTAGGCAATGCCGACCAGCGGCGAAGGCGCCTGCCACGCGGCCGCGGCCGCAAAACCGGCGACTCCGACGGCCACTACCAGTCTACGAGACCAGGAGCGCGAAGCCTGATCGTCACCCTGATTGTGTCTCAACACACTCAGCGGCGATACGCGACCAACCTGAAGGATGGGAAGCAGCGCGAAGAGCACGCCGACACCCGTGCCAACAACGATCCCTGTCGCAACACTCGAAAGTGAAATCACCGGCTCGATCTGCAACGGCGACACACGGTTTACAACTGGCGGGATCAGCTGCTGAATCCCCACGCCGAGAAACGCGCCAACGATGGAACCGATGAGTCCGAGGGCCAATGCCTGCAGCAGGTACACCAGACTCGTCTCTGCCGGCGTCGCACCGAGGCAGCGCAGCACTGCAACCGAAGCAAGTCTACGGCGGATGTAGACATTGATACTGCTCGCTACTCCGAGTCCGCCGAGAAGCAGTGCGACGAACGCAATTAACCCCAGAAAGCGGTACAGGTTTGTCAGCGCCTCATTCCATTCGCGTTTTTCACGTTCTACTGTCGAATAGCGTAGCCCGACCTCGCGCAGCCGACTCTTCATTCCATCGACAAGTTCGTCCGCATCCGTCCCGTCGTCAAACTTGACATAGACCTCGTACTCGACTCTGCTGCCGTACGCCAGCAGTAGCGTGTCCAGCGCGGCCCGCGGAACATAGACGCGGGGGCTGATGGACTCCATCGCCGACGTCTCTCTCGACGTCTTCTGGATACTGCCTACAACTGGATACGACCTCGAACCGATACGAAGTGAATCGCCGATCGAAATGCCCAGCTGCAACAGAACAGTTGGATCCGCAAGAAGGCCATCTCTCCCCTGGTAGGCGGACGCCGCGATGCCCGGATCCGTGACAATTTCGCCATAGAACGGATAGCCGGGATCCGAGGCACGAACACCGACCAGCCTCGTACGGTCGGTCGACGGGGCGAGTGCCATGGATGAAAAAGAATAGAGTCGTGCCTGATCTCCACCGATTGAGTCGATCAGCGCCTCCGCCTCGGGCGAGAACGGAGACCGAGAACTCACTCGAAGGTCGGCACCAAGAAGTGATTTTGCCTGATCATCGACAGCGGCTGTAAGGTTCGCACCGATGGAGTTTATCGCGACAAGAGCCGCAACACCCAGCATCATCGAGGAGAGGAACACTGTGAGCTGTCGTCGCACCCCGCGTGTGTCGCGGAAGGCGTGACGCACAATCCAAAAACGCGGAATGACGCTCATGGCAGTGCCGTGCTTGGTGCTCCAGATCGGATCTCGTCAACATGCCCACCTTTCAGCACGACGAGTCGGTCAACGAGACTTGTAAAGGCCGGATCGTGGGTAACGATAACAAGCGTTGTGCCGCGCGCCTGATTGATCTCAAAGAGCAGCCGGCGAACAGCCTCCGCATTCTCCTCGTCCAGATTCCCGGTCGGCTCATCCGCAAACAAGAGCCGAGGCTCATTCACAAACGCACGAGCAATTGCCACGCGCTGCTGTTCGCCACCCGAAAGCTGGCTCGGGTAGTTATGCAATCTGTTCTCGAGACCAACGCGTCGGAGCAAGTCTACCGCCCTCTCCTCCACGCCGCGATCGCCACGGATCTCCGCCGGAATCATGACATTCTCAAGCGCGGTAAGGCTCGGAATCAACCGGAATGACTGAAAGATAAAGCCTATCTTTTCATTACGAAGCCGCGACAAACCGATCTCATCCATGGAATTCAGGGATTCGCCCTCGATCGAAATGTCACCACTCGACGGCCGATCAAGACCTGCACAGAGTCCAAGGAGCGTCGTCTTACCGCTTCCAGACGGTCCAAAGATCGCCACCGTTTCCCCCTCCGCGATGTCGAGCGATATCTCCTTAACCGCATCGACAGTGGTTTCTCCACTTCGATACGACTTGGTGACGTTCTGAATCCTGAGAGTTGATTGGCCAGACATACAATCGTAGAGGATTTGATTCCAACCGCGACCGGGTCACGCGGGCGACCGTCAGCGATGGAGCTTTCGTGAGCGAGGTCATCGCTGGAGCTTTCTTTAGCGACCGTCAGTATGAGGCTCTCGTGAGTGGCGGTCATACGGAAGCGCTCGCGAGCGGCCGTCGTTATGAAGCTCTCGTAACTCGCAACTTCAGTTGTAGATCCCGGAATTCGCGTCCGGACGAGCTCGCGGCGCCCCCACAACGTGAAACGTTTTTCCACACTACAACGTCAAACGAAGCCGCATATTATCGGTTGACCGAATGACATCTTTCTTGTGCGCCCCGCGCATCGGGCGGTTTCACATCGTGGCCGTAGCAGCCACGATTCTCCTGTGTGCCTGCTCTGAACCTCAACCTCCTGCTCAGTCGGATTCCCGCCCCGATCTGACACGTGCTCAGTCGAATTCTGCAGAGCCGGCAGATTCTACGACACCGGGCAGTTCCCCGGTGAAGGTGTTGTTCTTTGGTGACTCCATTACTGCGGGCTACGGACTTCAAGACGAAACCGACGCCTTTCCATTCGTCTTTGAACGCATCGCGGTCGAGAACGGATTTGACGTCGACATTACGGCGTCTGGGAACAGCGGAGAGACCACCGCAGGCGGACTCCGCCGCATCGACTGGGTTATGCGTACGCCGTACGATGTGGTTGTCATTGAACTCGGCGGAAACGATGGCCTCCGGGGCGTGCCGGCCAGCAACGCGCGGGCGAATCTGGCGGCAATTGTTCGCAAGGTCAGAGAACACGCGCCCAACTCGACGGTCGTCGTTGCGGGAATGCGGCTCCCCCCAAGTATGGGCGCGGCGTACGTCGGCGATTTTGAGTCTATCTACGAGCAGGTCGCCGACGACACTGGTTCAAAATTGCTACCCTTCATTCTTCAGGACGTCGGAGGCGTGAGCGAGCTGAATCAGCGTGATGGTATCCATCCAACGGCAAAAGGGCACGAAATCATCGGCCGGAACGTGTGGTTGTTTCTCAAACCGATTCTCGAGTCGACTCGGGTCGGATCCTAGCTTCTGCCATGTTTCGTTCGATCATCACATCGGTCATCGCATCGGTCATCACAATTGTAACGGCGGCAATAGTCAGTACCACGCCTTCTGCCGCGCGACAGACGGCGGACTCAGCTCCAGCAGCGGTTCACGCCGTTGATTCCGCCGGGTGGCTGACACGTTTTATCGACAGACTCGACCCGGCCAGTACACCGGCGGAATTGGTCCGGGCGCTCGGACCCGATGCAACCGAAGACCGGATCATCGCGGCCGTCGCCGGATACTTCCGGACTCGACCGATCCCCGATCAACTTTGGGTGATTCCGCGCCCCGATACCGTCAACGCAAGCTACGCTGATACGCGCGCCGACAAGGCGCTGAGCCATTTGATAACGACGCGCGCTGGAGAGGAGCAGTACGGCGACACGCTGCCGTGGTTTTCGGCAACTAAAAAACTGACAACGATCTCTCGGTTTCCGCACCTCGACTACCTCGCTCTGTCCTACTTCCATACCGGTGACGAACGGTACGCGAAGGCGATGATTCGAGACATGGTGGATTTTGTCGAACACGTCCCGATCGAGCCACCTGCCGGAATTCACGTACAGGTTGACCTCCGTGTGAACCCATGGAACTGGGTGCTGCTACAGTGGCGCGCCAAACGATGGATGGACGCACTGGTCTACCTGCAGGAGTCACCGTCGTTGTCCGACGAGCAGTACCTGAGGCTGACGCTGCACATCTGGGAGGAAATTGACTGGTTGATTCCACACAAGGTTCTCGGCCTGCACAACGGGACCCTGGGCAACCTGTCGGCAATCGTTTATGCCGCCGTTCGGTATCCGGAGGCGTCGCGGGCGCATTTCTGGCTGCGGGACGCGGGTAGTTTCTTCAATGCGTTTGTCGACCTCGCATTCTATCCTGGCGAGTTTCTGGTCGAGCTCACGGTCGGTTATTCCGAAGGGACACTGTTGATGTGCCTTGACATGCTCGACGGCCTCCCACGCGATTCGGACGAAGGTTTGCAGCTTCGAAATGCGGTCGCACCGAAACTCGAACGCATCGTCGACGCCCACGTGGGAATCATGAAGCCTGATCGAAGCCTGCCGCGCTATGGCGATCACGGGAGCTTTGACATTCGCGACAGAATTCTGCGCAGAGCGGCCAGACTCTTTAACCGACCGGACTTGCGTCAGCTCGCCGACGATCCGAACGACGCGCTGGCGATACGAGACAAACAGTCCTTTCCATACGCCTCCGATCCATACTACTTGAGCGGATACTACGCTATGCGGGACGGCTGGGACGAACACGCAAACTACTTGTCAATGGATGCGGGCCCGTTCGGAACCAATCACCACCACGGCGACAAACTCAGCATCACGGTGTCCGGCGATGGAGCATCTTTCATTGTCGACCCCGGCACGTCGTTGTACTCGTCGAACGAAGCGGGGCCGCGAATCGATCTCCGCCCCGGCTTCCTGCACAACAACGTTACCGTTGATAACGTTGACGTTAACACGGGTTGGGACCGGCACTACGGGTTCGACGTGCTGGACAATCGATGGGTTACCAACAGTACCTACGACTTCCTTGAGGGTGTCTACGAATATCGGAACAACCTTCTCGATGTCGTCTGGCGTCGGAGCGTCTTCTTCCGCAAAGGTGAATACTGGTTGGTGATCGATGCGCTGCTGGGGGACGGCGAGCATAGTGTGGAAAGCAACTTCCAGACAGGAATTGATACGCGCGTCCAACTCGGAACCAACCGCGTGACTGCCGTCGCTACCAACGGTGCGCAACTGTCAATGGACACGGCTCCCGATAGCGGCCTCGTTCCGAAAATTGTAGTCGGCGACACCACTGCGCGCCCGACGACGTTCCTGCTGCAATACCCGACGTTCGTCGATTGGACTCCGGGCGGACGGGGCTGGGTCGGAATGTTCGGGAATGCAAGTCCGCGTGACTTTACGCGTACCTACCCGGCTCCGGCAATCCTTTTCTCCGGAAAGATTACACTCCCACACACTACCGTTCGCGCGCTATCCCCTTCGCACGCTCGTGAACCGGTACGTCGAACACTTACCTGGCTGGAGAAAACACCCGAACATTGGCGTCTGGAGATCCGCGAGGATGGAACCGATGTCGTAGACGTGCTCGACTGGACGCAAAGTCAGCGCGTGTCTCCCCGCCTCCCGCTCGCGGATGATTCCGCGTTCTGGTATCGGACAGTCGCCGGCGAGGTTCAGCAGATTGTTCTTATGAACACTGAACAGGCAACGGTGCGCAGTCTGCGCGGTACCATCCATTTAGCATTCGACGGTCCGTTTGAAGGATACGCGACCAGAACCGAAGATGGATGGCGGATCTACGCAGACGAGTATCTTCCGTCGGATGTGCAGCTAACATCGTTCTTCCTGTCGGTGGGACGTTTGGCCGCTCCTATCCGATTTACGGTATCGGGCGACAACGGAGGGGTACTCCGCCCCGGAGCGGAATACCTGTTGACGGAGGAAAAGTAAGTCGGGTTCTAGAAGGCGGTTCGTCGGCAGCCGCAGGAGGCGATCAACCGAGTGCGATGCTTCTCGTTGAGGGTCTTCCCTCCGCCTTCCATTTTTCGAACCCACCGTCGAGTTGGCGCACCTTGAACCCGGCCTGAATAAGGACGGTTCGGGCCATTCCCGCCAGTGGAGAACTACCGCCGCGATCGTACACCACGTACTCGCAATCGGCATCAAGATCCGATAGGTGGGCCTCCAACAGTTCGAGCGGGATCGACTGGGCTTTCCGTATGCGCCCACCGTTGAAGTCGTGAATCGACCGCACGTCAACGACGCGGACTGTTGGATCGTCGAGCTTCTTCTCGAGCGTGGATGGGCCAATCGCGGACAGCTCCAGCTTTTCGAATCGAAGACCCGGATCAACCGTATGCGCAAGAGCCCGAAGCGAGTCCCAGAGCGTCGTAATGTCAGACTGAATCGAAAGGCTGTAATACGCATACGAGCCTTCCCGCTTCACCTTCAGGAGACCCGCGGTGTGAAGGTTGCGAAGGTGTTGGGACGCGTTGGCTATGCTCATTCCGGTTGCTGCAGCAACGTCCTCGACCGTCCTTGGGCCGTCTGCCAACAGGTCAATGATTTCGAGCCGGCGTGCGCTGCCGAGCGACTTGCCGATCACCTCATACCGCTTGAACAATCGATCCTTGTCTTCACGCGACTGCCGGTTCGCCGTGTCATCGGATACAATAAGTTCAAGTTCGGTCTTCTTCATAGGGACGGCCGAGATGCGACAGAACCGGCGCTCGTGAGGGATGTCGCCGGCGTTGCCCGATTCGAGTTGGTCAGGAAGCCTTCACTTCACTGATGAGCGCTGTAAGCGAATCCTTCGCGTCGCCGAATAGCATGCGTGTATTGTCGCCAAAGAAAAGCTCATTGTCAATCCCGGAGTAACCCGGGCGCATGCTGCGCTTCATGAAGATGACATTACGCGAGTAGTCGACGTTGAGAATCGGCATTCCGTAGATGGGACTCGCCGTGTCATGTCTGGCCGCCGGATTGACGACGTCGTTGGCACCGATAATCAGTGACACGTCCGTGGAATCGAACTCGCCGTTGATGTCATCCATTTCGTAAAGAAGGTCGTACGGTACGTTCGCCTCCGCCAGAAGCACGTTCATGTGGCCGGGCATTCGTCCGGCGACAGGGTGAATGGCGAACTTCACGTCGACGCCTTTTTCGATCAGCAGATCCGCGAGCTCGCGAACCTGGTGCTGGGCCTGGGCAACGGCCATCCCGTAACCCGGGACGATGATTACCTTCTCGGCGTATGTCAGCAGAATCGCGACGTCATCGGCCGATGTCGCCGTCACGGACTTGCCTTCCGTTGAGAAGGTGCTCGCACCCGCGCCGCCGGAATCACCCCCGAAGCCCCCGATCAGGACATTCAGCAGCGACCGATTCATGCCTTCGCACATGATATTCGTGAGAATGACTCCCGAGGCCCCAACGAGGGCGCCGCTGACGATGAGCGCCGTGTTGTCAAGAACAAATCCCGTCGCCGCCGCCGCCATGCCCGAATACGAATTCAGCAACGCCACAACAACCGGCATGTCTGCACCGCCGATCGGCACAACAAGCAGGATTCCGAGGATCAACGAAGCTACTGCGACGGCACCGAGCGCGTAGAGAACCGGCACCGAAATCCCGGGAAACTCGCTCGCGCCCATGGACATATAGACCGCACCGCCGACTGTTACGACCGCGAAAAGGAGGGTCAGGAATCGCATTCCGGGGAAGCTTATCGGATTACCGGAAATACGCTCCGAGAGCTTCCCGAAAGCGACGAAACTCCCCGAGAACGTGATGGACCCGATCAGTACCGACAGGGCGATCGTGACCATCGATGAGATCGACATCGGCTCGATCGCGAGTGTGCTGGCCTGATCCGGACCGAGATAGCGATAGAGTTCGGCCGAGGCGACCAGAGCCGATGCAAGACCGCCGAAGCCGTTAAACGCGGCAACGAGCTCGGGCATTCCTGTCATCGCGACCCGCTTGGAAAGTAATGCACCTATTGCACCACCGAGGACCAGCCCTCCAATCATCTCGATTGGCGTCAGGACCTTCGCGATCAGAAGCGTCGCGATGACGGCAATCAGCATGCCGAGTGCCGCGAGTTGATTTCCCCTCCGTGCCGTGGCCGGAGACGTAAGGCCCTTCAGTCCATAAATGAACAGAACGGCCGCTACCAGATAGGCAATGTCGATGTAGTTCTTCATCATCCTGATTGACCGCTATTTCTGCTCGGGAGCCTTTCGTTTTTTGAACATCTGAAGCATGCGGTCCGTTACCATGAATCCCCCGACCACATTTATGGTGGCGACAACAAGGGCCGCTACACCGATCCACTTCGCTGCCACACCGCCGACCATGCCGGCGACAAGCAGCGCGCCCACAATTGTGATTCCGCTGATCGCGTTTGAGCCTGACATCAGTGGAGTATGCAGCGTCTGCGGCACTTTCGAGATGACCTCAGCACCGATCAAGCTGGCTAGTACAAATACGATTATGTTCTCGAGCATACGATTCAGCTGTTTGAAGCCAGTTGCTTGACTCGTTCGTTAACTATCTGGCCACCTCGGCAAAGGCAGGAACCCGTTATGACTTCGTTCTCCTCGTCGAAAGCGAGATTGCCTTCGTCGTCCAACATCTCGAAGACCATGGCCATTACCGTACGCGAATACAGCTCGCTGGCGTGTACGGCGGTTTCCGACGGCAAATTGAGCGGCGCCATGATCGTGACGCCGCCAACAACTACCGTTTCTCCGGGCACCGATTGGGAGCAGTTTCCTCCGTTAGACGCAGCAAGGTCAACCACTACCGATCCAGGCTTCATCCCCTTCAGCGCCTCGTCCGTAATCAGGACGGGCGCCTTCCGGCCGGGGATAAGTGCGGTCGACACGACAACGTCCTGCTTCGCAATTACAGGGGCGAGAAGTTCGGTCTGGCGCCGCGCCTTCTCGTCGTCAAGTGCCTTTGCGTATCCCGCCTTGTCCTCCATGTCAGCCATGTCGAGCGTCAGCTCGACAAACGAGGCGCCGAGACTCTCCACCTGCTCCTTGACCGCTTCCCGGACATCGTAGGCGGACACGCGCGCGCCGAGTCGTTTGGCAGTGGCGATCGCCTGAAGACCTGCCACCCCGGCACCGAGAACCAGCACGTTAGCCGGCTTTACCGTTCCGGCTGCGGTCGTGAGCAGCGGGAAGTACTTGGGCAGCGCGACAGCGGCGTGAACGACAGCCTTGTAGCCGGCAATATTCGCCATGGCCGACAGCGCGTCCATTTTCTGCGCACGCGAAATGCGCGGCACCAACTCCATGCTGAAGGCCGTCACGTTCCGCGCCGCAAGATCCTTCGCGACATCCGGCGAGTCCAGTGGCTGCAGAAACGAAATCAGTGTCGACCCGGAACGCAACGCCGCAATTTCCTGCTTTGCCGGCGGCTGAACGCGAACAACCACATCGGCACCGAGAACCTCTTCTCGCGATACGATCCTGGCACCGGCGGATTCGAAATCGGCATCGGATATGGACGACCCTTCTCCCGCTCCTCGCTCGACAAGGACGCTGTGTCCCTTCTTTATGTACCGTGAAACTACGTCTGGAATTGCGGCGACGCGGTGCTCGCCTTCGGCTGTCTCCTTCGGAACGCCAATCGAAATGCTCATCTGGCAGCGACCGTTTTAGGCATTGAACGTTTCAACTAATCTAATAGTCAACGACCGGTCAACTGTGCGACAGGCCGTATCTCGTGTGAGTCGGAATCGTTATTTCAATCGCGAGACGCCTAATGTACTCGAAATTTGAAAGTGACGCTAACCGTTCGCTCGTTCGAAATCGCGCATGAAACTCGCAAGCGCGTCAACCGATTCCTGTGGGCAAGCGTTGTATATGCTTGCCCGGATTCCCCCGGCAGAGCGGTGTCCCTTCAGCGACATCAGCCCTTTTCCCGCAGCCTCTGCAATGAACCTCGCCTCCAGTTCC
>JAGQWL010000114.1 GCA_020437385.1 Bacteroidota bacterium | reverse complement strand
TGGGCATTGCGCTTGTTGATCATTCGGCTGCCACGGTCAACGAGCATCCCGCCCCAGAAGTGTGCGGATGAGTCGACGCGACCGGCTGCGTCCAGGGACCCCGACGCGAGCAGCACGTCTCCGTCGCTATCCGATGCGTTCAACTCCAGCCACATCTCGTTTGAATCGTTCGTACCACCGGGCAACTTGTGGCCGACCTTGCGATTGCGGACAACCACATCAACCACTACCTCCTGCCCGGGTTGGAGCGCCGGCATCGCTTCGTCGCCGGCGTAGGTACGCCCACCAACGCTCACCCGGAAGATGTCGACGGTAGCGATTGAATCCGACAGGAAATTCTGCACAAGACGCATCTGCTCCGCATGTTCATTCAGAAATGGGATGGCTGAGTTTGCCGCGACGAATCGATGACTACGGATGAAACCATTTTCGTTGCCGCGGTCATCCGACGGAACGAGCGGCATGTGGCAGTCGATGCAGGTCTTGGGCTGGGGAGGCAGGTAAAAGGAACGAACGGTATTGCCCGACGCGCCGCTTGCGTGCCAGTCATCCCATTCGTTCTGGCCACGCTTCCATCGGTAGTTGTTCACGTCCGGCTCAAGCGCCACCTTGTGACAGGACGAGCAGAAAACCTCTGTTTGCAATGCCGGTGCCAGCATCGCCTGCGCGTGCGGCTCCGGCTTGATCTGTATAAGCTTATAGTGGATATCCGCTCCGGGGGACCCCTCCGCTCTTGCAAACGGGTACTCATCCGGCATACCAATCACGTATCCGCCATTTCCTGTAATGTCCTTAACACCGCGGATGGCATGGCACGAGAGACAGGTGAGGCCCTCTTTCGCTGACCAGTGCGTTGTATCAAGCGGCATCTCGTTACCGAACCGTCCCGAAAACAGAACGACCGGATCGTGGCACGAAGCGCACCACCGTGTCGGTGCCGCACCGCTGCGACTCATCATGTAATCAACTGTCCGTGCGTAATACGGATTGTTGAAGGATGAAAACCGATGGACCGACTCGGACCATTGAGCGAAAACATCAGGATGGCAGCCTGCCTGCCCGCACGTGTCGGACCGGCTCAGGTCGTCCACAGAGAGCCACGAGTCGTGGGCGAGCGTCGCGCGTGAAGAGTGCAGCCCGTGAATGTCTTCTTCGCCGGCAACGTAGACGTCGCGCGGCCGCAGCGTTGGGGCAAGTGCAACCAGCGACACGATGAGTCCGCCGGCAAGGGTCATCCCAAACGGATGCCGCAAGGCATTCATGGCGCCGCCGTTCCAGGCATCGCGGAACTCGAGGAAATGGTAGCGGACGCCGTGCTTCAAGGAGACGTGCGTTGCAAACGCAAGTACGGCACCCGCTGCGGAGCAGATGTGAACAGTCAGCAGCAACCCGCCAAGCGCCGACGCACCCCAGATGATGATGCCGAATCCGCTCAGCAGAACGACACCCAGCGTGAAGGCAGTGATCGATCCGACCGCAGTTGCCGCCTTGTTCAGGAGCAACGGCATCCGCATCAGGTGCAGAATCAGAAAAACGATAACCGGTGGAACGATGAGGACCCCGATCGCGACGTGAACCAGGACATTCGTCATGTAAACGAACGCCGTCGACGTGTTGAAAGCCATCAGGATGAGGCTGTTCAGAATCAACAGCGCGTATCCTGCCAGGATCACGCTGAGCAGCTTGCGTTGGCGTACCGGCAATTTGATGTACCGGCGCCGGCGGGGGGTATTCGTTTGGGGGTTTTCCATGGGGGTGATCGCGTGATCGTCGACCGCGCAGAGTCGAAGAAGATAGGAAGAAATGAATAGCAGAATGGGGGAATCGGGTGAATGAGGGACGCTCCGTTCGTGCGAAATGAGCAGTGATCAGCGACCAGTTATCAGAATCGTTGACATCGCTATCTTTACGGGTTGTCTCGTGGGCACTACGACATCTTCTTATGAGAGCTCAATCCGGCATTTTCGCCTTTGCGGCAGTGTTCGCGTTCGCTGCCATAAGCGCCACAGGCTGCCGAAAACAGACTGATTCGGGGGTGAACTTCCGAATCGACATGACAAGCCAGATTGCAGACGGAACGTTCGACCCTGCCGCAGACAGCGTCGGGGTGCGGGGCGATGCCAAGCCGTTGTCCTGGGGCCGCTCGATCATGTCAGTCGATGATGACGGAGATGGCATCTACGAAGTCACCATCGACTTTCCGATGGAATCGCAGCTACCGATCGCGTACAAGTTCAAGCTGGAGGGTCCGCACTTTCGAAACAATGCGGGATGGGAAGACGGCCGAAACCGGGCGTTCGATGCGGCAACCGACCGCGTGATCGAACGGGCCTTCAACTCCGAGCCAGACGTGATCGAGCACACGGTCACGGGAACGGTGCTCACACACGAAGACT
>JAGQWL010000113.1 GCA_020437385.1 Bacteroidota bacterium | reverse complement strand
CGCGCTGAAGAATCCCAGCACGCGTCGCCTCCGTCGGCACACTGCCAGACAACGAAACCAGTCCGGCACCACGCCTCGCACGCAGCTCATTCACCTGGTCGCCTACTGTAAGCAGGCTGGACACGGACCGGACGCCTCTGATCTGTCCGACGAGGGCAAGTGCCGTGTCCCGATCCTCAGGCGTCGGAGCAACGCCGTTCAGCGTAGCATCCCGCCCGTCGAACGCCACGTTCGCCCAGGAGTAGTTTGCTTCCGACAGGACAGCCTGCGACGACCCCGTGAGCTTGTTAACGATCAGGCGCGAATGGCGGCTGGCACAGAAGAGGCAAAGAGCCCCGACGGCTACAGCACCGAGAATCATCGAAAGCGTTCTATTCATCACGCCATTAAACTCTTGGAGCCCATATCAAAGCGGCTGCACGTGAAACCTGATTGTGAGAAGTAATCGCCAAATTCGTTCGATTTGCTTTGAATGGCCGCAGTGCGTCTTCAAGAAGTGAATTTTACGACGAATTTACAAGAAGTGCCCGGTGCATTTTACTGCCAGATCAAATGGTTTTACCGTCGAGCGGTCTCGCCGATAAATCAGCTAAGCGTGAGATAACCCGATGCTGCGATTTAATCATTCCAAGACCGATAGAAAGCCACTTCCCGGGCCAATCGACGAAAAAGGTGGCATCCTTGCAGCGGCTGTTCGGCGGCTCCTGGGCACGCCTGCGGCGGCGTCAGGCTTTGGTGAAACCGCGACGCCTCGTTCTGGAGGTCGAGACACACTGCGGGAGTCGTGGCTACGATTTGTCGATGGCATCGGTCAACCTCCTGTGGGCGACGACAAGGCGAACAATCCTCTGTTGATCGGGGAAGAACTGGCCGCCTTTCTCAGAAACGAGTTTCGTGCTTCCGAGTCCTTCGATAAAGGTTTCGAGCATGAGATGCGTTCGGCTTTGAACGAGGCAGTTCAGGGATTGGCAGCATTGTCGACCCAGACGAAGCTTGCCCGAGGAGAAATGAACGACACACTGAACAGGGTCCAGGACGCCGGCACGGTAACCACTGCCGAATTGGAGCAGCTGATCAACGAAGTGCGCGGGCAAATCCGAACACTGGATGAGTTTGCCTCCGAACAACGCCGGCGAAGCAACGCCCGGTTGGCCAATCTGCGGATGACCCTGCTTCCCACCAATGGCAACCGGGAGACCACCCTGACGCACGTAAGCGCTTCAGGAGACGTGATCCGGCGCTTCGAAGCGTACCGAAACGCCGCGCACCTGCTCGGCGAATCTTTGACGGCAGTTCGGATAGTCGGTACAATCGGAGCTGAGTCGGTGCAACGAATTCAGAGGGTCTTCAGGCGCGATGCCGACCTGCTTGTTCGCGTGGCGGAGAATGAAGTCCTCGCACTGCTGATCGACACTCCTGCCGAGGCGCTCTCTACATTGCTCGTCCCCATCTGCGATCTGCCCGAAACGACTGTCTATCTCGGATCGATCGAAACCGCATCAAAGTCCTCCCTGCCCGATGTCCAGGAAATGGAGCTATTCCGGCCCCGGTAGGCATTCCTCAAAGCGATATTGAACGGCTTCGTCCCGATCGAAGCGACTAATTAGAAGACCCGGTTATTTTTCGACTTCCGCCCTGGAATAGAAGAACAATTTAAACGTGCGGGTGTTGTCGCACAGCTTTGTTCGGTCAACTCTGGCGCCATCAAGGTCCGAGTTTGGCTCAAAGTGTTCGCACGAAAAGACGTTTGACACGAGACTAATCCCGAGCAGCCGGAGATTCCCATGAGTACGTTCCGCCTACACGTCGCAGTTCTGGTTATCGCGCTCTCTATGACTCAAGGACAGAATACCTTGGCACAGCCTGTTGTGTCGAGCGTTTCGCCAGCCGCGCAAGTCATTGACGCACCCGTCGACTCCGACATCCTTATCACGTTTGCGACGCCTTTGGATCCCGCCACCGTCACAGCGTCAGCGTTTCGGGTTTTCGGACGCTGGTCCGGACCTGCTGCCGGAACGATAACAGTCGAGAACTCGAATCGCACTGTTCGATTTGACCCTTCGGCCGACCTCTTCGCCGGCGAGTGGATTACCGTTTCGTTGTCGAACGGGATAACCGACGCGTCTGGCAATCCCCTGGCCTCCGGCTACTCATGGAATTTCTGGACCGCGACGCGCCAGGGAACGCTGAATCTGTCAAAGATTGGCGAACAGAGTATTCGTGCAACGAATGAGGGACAAATCGTCAGCTATGGTGCCTACGCCGGCGACTTTGACAATGATGGTTGGTCGGACTTGATGATCCCGAATGAAAACACGAACGACGTTCGCGTTTTCCTCAACAACTCGGGATCCTTCGATCTGCCGTTTGACACCTTCGGAATGGCTGGCGCGACCGGCAGGCCCAGCCCTAACGAAGGCGCCGACTTCGACAATGACGGCAATATCGATGTGGCCGTCGGCGCCCTTGGCTCCGGCAACCTGACAGTGTTCACAGGTGATGGAACCGGGTCGTTCACGAGCGCCCTCTACACGTCAGGCGTCGACATCCGAGGGGTTTGCATTGCAGACTACGATGCCGATGGAGACGACGATATCCTTGTTACATCTCGCAATACGAACGACCTCCACGTACTCGCCAACGACGGCAGCGGCGTATTCTCCGACGGTGGCTCGTTCGCCACCCAGGGGCAGAGCATCACATCCTGTGCTGTCGCCGACGTGAACGCGGACGGTATTCCCGATGCGTTTGTCGGGAGCTTTTCCAGCAAAGAAATCTCGATTCTTCTCGGTGACGGCCAGGGTGCTTTTGTGTTCTCCGACAAAATCACGACCGGCGGCAATACCTGGATGCTGGCGACGGGCGACGTCAATGGAGACGGGAATGCGGATGTCGTCTCTGCCGGCGGACAGTCCAATGAGTTTTCGATTGGCTACGGTGATGGATCCGGAGGTTTCAGCTCCACGGTATCGATTGCGTCCGACGGATTTTTGGTTGCGATTGACCTCGGTGACGTGGATGGTGACGGCGACCTCGAGCTGGCGGTCAGCAGTATATCCAACGGCCGCTGGCTACTCTATGAGAACGACGGTAGCGGAACCTATCAAATTGATCCGCTACCCTTTAACGCAAACGATAAGGGCTCCTGCGTCATTTTCCACGACCGGGACAATGATGGCGACCTGGACATGACGACGATCGATGAGGGAGCGGATGTCCTTCTCTTCTTCGACAACGATTCCACCGTCTTGTCGGTAGAGATGACAAATTTCGATGTCCTCACGGTCGATGACAACCTGACGCTATTCTGGGCGACGGCAACGGAGGTCAACAATTTCGGGTTTGAAATCGAACGTGCCTCTTTCGGATCAACAGAATGGGATGTTGTCGGGTTTGTGGAAGGCGCCGGCAGCACAACGTCTGCTCAGGAATATCGCTTCGCCCTTTCCAGCATGGCAGCGGGCCGGTACCGTTTCCGACTCCGCCAGCTGGATTTCGACGGAACGGCAACCTACAGCAATGAATTGGTCGTTGTAATCGGCTCCGGCGAATCGGTCACGTTGTCGCCGGCGTTCCCGAATCCCTTCACTGACAGCGCGCGGTTCGATGTTGTGCTGCCGCGCATGCAGGAGGCAGTCATCACCCTCTTAAATCCCCTCGGACAAACGGTGAAGACCGTCTATTCTGGATATCTTTCGGGACTCGACCGCCACCGTTTTGAGGTGGACTCCAACGGACTGGCTTCCGGTACGTACGTCTTGCGCGTCGTGAGCGAAAACCACGTCGCGTATACTTCGATCGTACTGATGCGATAGCAAAGTAGACATGCTTGATGGACTGAAACCTGT
>JAGQWL010000010.1 GCA_020437385.1 Bacteroidota bacterium | reverse complement strand
CTCGTCTGCCGATGGAAGTTCCCTGGCCCACGGCATCCACGGAAGCAGTGCTTCGTGGCTTTCGATGATCGCCTCTCGCATCGCGGCAGCATCCGACTCCTTCGGGGAGCGGATGATGAGCCGTTCGGTTGTCAGTTCAAGCGGGTAGGGTATTGTTCGTTGCATCATCCTGAAAAGCGTTTCGATCCTAACGAGTCAGCGGTGGCGCCAGGCGGTTCGCGCCTGAGTCGATACACTGCGATCGGCGCATTCGAGTACTCAAAATCGTTCTCATACTCAGCGGCAACACGAAACAGCAGCCCGTGCGCCGCACCGACAAATCCGGAACGGTAGCCACGCATGAGAATCGGTTCGTCATTCAAGGTTGCACCATTCAAATCGATCAGCTGCAAACCCATACTCTTTTCGGACCGTTCGAAGGTTTCGTAGCCGTTTGTATAGAATACGGCGAGTATGCTATCGCCCAGAGAATAAACTGCGGACGTAAACGACTTCCCCTCTCTTATCTCGCGAAGCTCATCGAAGAAGTCCTCGGTATCGAGATACGCCGACGAGATGTCTTTCTCAATGGGTCGATAATAATTCGGCGCAGAGCCGATCTCGACGACCGACGAATCCGACGGGGAAAGCAATCGCACCTTCGAACTCTGGGGTTGAACAAACGCAAAGCGCCCGTCGACCGCTCGGGCCAGATGATGTACCAACCGAAATCGCGAATTGAGCGCGACGAAGCTATCGTCCTCAAAGAAGGTCTGCGTCGTCCCGTCTGCGTACGCGATCTGCGCAACGGTGTATGAGTCCCTGCCGGCCCGGTATACCACAGCGCCATTTTTGTTACCGGACAGATCGTTTGGTGGACCGAATCCGATGTCGATGGCACCATCGCATTCACCGGCATCAGTGAAAAGGAACCCGGAAGCCGCCGCGTTGCTTCCCGTAACGATGCGACCGGCACCGTCGAAGGCGGCATTAAACGGACGAAACACAAAGCCCGGGTGGCAGCTCTCCGCCTCCAGTCTTCTCCATTTTCTATCCTGTGCGTCGAGTACGTGTACGGCGGATGAATGGTGGTCGACTACGAGCAGATTGCTGGAGGCCGGAGCTACTTCAAGAGACGAAATCTCGCCGATCAGAATGGAGTCAGGGAGATCAAGAAACCCGACCGCCTCGAAGTAGCGACTGAAGGATGCACTATGCGGGTATCCGTCTCTATCCGGGTTGTAGGGGCTCAGGTGCCACGCCGCAAGGAAACGCTCCTGACTCGCGATATCTGCATTGGTAAGCGAGGACGACGCGTTCAATCCAGCGACCGGCGGTGGAGTACCACAGGCTGCGCCCGTCGCCAGGACGATAAATAGTGCAAGCGAGCACAGTATGGAGCGAGCTACACTGGGCAACGCTGCCACGAATACGGTCTAGTTGGGTACATTCTCAGAGTTGTTTGCCTCCGCGCCACAAAATATAACGGCGGTCCGAAACAGAAAGTGTCCGAAACAGAAAGTGTCCAATCCAGTCGGCCCCGCGCGTCATTAGGGTGCCGGGCACAGAAGGACACCGTCATTATCGCCCGGAAAACCAGACGAGAAGCCCATGTCACGACAGAAATACCTTTGCATGCAGCGCAGCATCCCGGGCGTTGAACCAGGCGAAAAGCCGTCGCCGGCCCAGATGCAGGAGATGTACCAGCAGTTCAACGACTGGATGGAAAAGTACAAGAACAACCTGACCGACCTCGGCGGCCGACTCGGAAGAGGCAAAAGTGTCACGACAGATGGCGTCAAGGACGGCCCGTTCGTCGAATCGAAGGAGCTCATCGGCGGCTACATGATCATTTCGGCGGACAGCCTCGACGAAGCGATTGAAGTGGCACGGAGCTGCCCGGGCCTCGTGTCACCCGGATCGGGTGTCGAAGTCAGGGAAATCAAAACGCCTTGAACGCGGTCCTAATCGGCACCCAGCGCTTTTCGCCCCGCAATCGTCATCCGGCCCTCTTTCTCGAGTACAACTGCCCGTTTGAGGTTACGCTCGGATGTTGTGCCGCGCGTCTTCCGCGGCGTAAATCGTTGCAGGTAGGAGATTTTGTCGTGCGATCGCCGCTTACTTTCGCTCCAACCATAGCACCGTCCCTCGTCAAGCACTTCTTCGAAGGTGACGGACGGGATACCGGCCGACTTGCGATAGATCCGCAGCCAGATGCCGGACGAGCTGGCGTGGTTCGATTGAAGCCACTTGCGCAGCTCCTGACCCGAACGAAACTCCATCATCGGCAAGTCATCTGCGGGGTTTGTCATGACCTTGTATCGCAGAATCTCCCATTCTAACGGAATCGAGGATGATAAGGAGATAAGAAGATACGATTGAGCCGAGTTCATCCCCGCGCTCCGGCGGCGGAACGAGGCTCAGCAAGCCCCACCGGACCTCAGGTGCACGTGACCACGAGACCTGCGATTCTTCCAACGACATTTGTACAGTTTCCTCCAGCAACTACATGGGGGGCATGCTGATTGTCCGGCGTAGTGCTGCGGTTGGTCGCGGCAGACAGGCGATTATCCGGGCGTGTATTGCGAACTGCCGAGCGCAGGAAGCGGAGCGAATGGGAGATGTGGGGAGTGGCATACGCCGATTCCGCACCGCCACTTGACAAAGAGACTAATTAATTCGTCTTGACTGGCATCAAGTGTCCTGTCCACCGTCCAATGCTCGATTATAATGTGAATCACGCTCTGACTTCACCCAATTGACAGTATGTTTGTATCCTCCCGGCGGAGATGGCGCTCAACTGAACGCCAACGATCGTACGTGGCCTGTGTGCCACAGGTGCTCCTCGCATGCCTTGCTTACGCAACGCTGGTCCACGCAACCGCCCTGGCACAGCCATCCGCTACACAGTCCGCGCCCACTCCTGTTTCGAACATTTCGGCCGATCCGGCCGGACCTGCCCTGGCCGTCCCGCGCCTAACGACGCACATCACGCTCGATGGGAACGTGACGCAGGAGGAGTGGGGTGCCATCCCGCCCCTGCCGCTCACCCAGCACTGGCCCACCTTCGGAGCGGAGATGTCAGAACCGACCGAGCTCCGCATCGCCTATGACAGTGACTACCTGTACGTCTCTTGCATCTGCGGCGATTCTGAACCCTCAACGGCAATCTCATACCGGCGTGATGACTGGAATCGTTCAAATGACCAGATCACAATCATAATCGACTCGTTTGACGACAACGAGAATGCCGTTGGCTTCGCGCTGTATCCGACGGGCGCCCACATGGACGCGACTCTTTCCAATGACATGCGCGACGGCGGGTCAGGATTCAGCACTGACTGGAATTCGTTCTGGGATGGTAACTCCCGGATTCTTGAACGCGGGTGGACCGGAGAAATTCGGATCCCGTGGTCCAGCATCCGCTTCACCACAAACGCGGACGGATCGACGCGAATGGGAATCAGCATCTACCGATTCTTCGCTCGAAACCAGGAGATGCAGATCTTCCCGGCGATCCCGCCCGAGTGGGGCTTCTGGAGTTTCGGCAAACCGTCTCAGTTTCGCACGATTGTGTTCCAGGGTTTGTCGCCAAAGCGGCCTATCTACGTCGCTCCTTACCTGCTCGGCGGCGTCGCATCCGAGCCCGTGCTGAACGAAACGGAAACCGGGTGGAGTACAAAGAACCGCACGCAATACGATACCGGTCTCGATATCAAATACTCCATCACGGACAATCTGACGATGGATGCGACGGTAAACACCGACTTTGCACAGATCGAGGCCGACAACCAGGAAGTAAACCTCACGCGTTTCTCGCTCTTCTTTCCGGAGAAACGGCAGTTCTTCCTCGAGCGGACCGGCAATTTCGAGTTCGGATTCGGTGACAACGATCGCATGTTCTACAGCCGCCGGATCGGGATCGTCGATGGCCGCGCAGTTCCGATTATCGGTGGCGCGAGACTCGTCGGTCGCGCGGGCGACATCGACATCGGCGCGCTAACGATTCAGTCCGGACGAACGGATGTCTCAAGGTCGGAGAACTTCAGCGTCGTAAGAGTGAAGAAGAAGGCCTTCAACGCACGCTCGTATGTCGGCGGCATCGGGACAACGCGCATCGACGAGGACGGCAACAGCAACATCGGTATCGGCCTGGATGCTGTCGTCAATGCAACCGCAGACGACTACGTGACCGTCAACCTCGCCCAGACATTTGAGTCGAACGAAGCAGCTGGCATAGATGCTCTCGATAGGCTGCGGGCCCGAATCCAGATTCAGCGGCCGCGTGAGCAGGGGCTCGGATTCAAGCTCGGCGTCGCTCGCTCGGGCAGTGCCTACGACCCGGGCGTTGGCTTCCAGCTCCGGTCCGACTACTCCCAGCTCAATGCCGTCATGACGTGGGGAATCAATTCGACTGACGATTCGCCGATCAAGCTTCACCTGTTCAAGGCCGAAGAGAACACGTACATACGCAACGGAGACAAGTCCCTCGAGACCAACACCGCTGCGTTGTCGTGGAATCTCGAGTCGCGCAGCGGGCATATTCTGGAGATGAACGGAGAGCACGCCGTTGAAGATCTGGTCGACGGATTCAACCTGTCAGACGCAGCGAACATCCTTCCCGGCCGGTATCAGACAGTTAGCGGCGAAGTGGCCTGGCGAATGCCGTACGGCTGGCCGCTGCGGGCAGACGTGGAGGCGGGCGGGGGTGGATTCTTCGACGGTACACTTGTATCGTTCTCGGTTTCGCCCGAGTGGAGCATCAATTCAAAGCTGCAGCTTCGGGGCACTTGGGCCATCGACCAGGCCGAGTTTTCGGATCGCGGCCAGAAGTTTTCGGCGAACAGACTGCAGGCGCGCGTCAACTACTCCCTGAATACAAAAGTCAGCATCTCTACGTTCGTCCAGTATAATTCCGCTGCGGATGTCGTGATCGGAAACTTCCGCTTTCGATACAATCCGCGCGACGGAAGCGACTTCTATCTGGTATTCAACGACGGGTACAACACCGATCGCACGGGATCCGACTTGCTGCTGCCGATTAACACCGGGCGCACCGTTCTCGCGAAGTACACGCGTACGTTCATCTGGTAGCCTTAATTCAGCCGCTACTCCTGGCCGCCCGGTTAATTCCCGCGGCCAAGCGAATCCGTCCACTGCCGCACCTCATCAGGCTTTCCCCACGCCTTATAGGCGCTGACAAGCCGCTCGGTTGCCATCCGCACGTAGAAGTCGGCTGGACCCCTGCTGCTTTGTAGGACGACCCGAGCGCCGAGGAGCAACGCCTCGCTTTCCCCGAACCGACCTGCTTCCGCGTAGCAACTTCCCAATCCGCTCTTGAGCACGGCAGTGTACCAATGGTCAGGACCCAGTCGATCGGTGTAGATGCGAATCGCATCGTCGAATCGAGCAATCCCGGCCTCGAAATCGCCGCGTGCACAAAGCACCTCTCCGAGACCGCCGAGGGATTCTGCGACGGCCGGCTTGTCGTCACCCATAGTCGCCAGACGCATCGCGAGTACATCACGAAAGACAGCTTCGGCGGCATCATACTGCTTGTCGTAGAGGAGGGCGAATCCAACATTATTCATCGGATAGGTAACCCAAATGTGATCGGGACCCAGCGCACGTCGATACGTTGCGGCAGATTCGCGAAGGAATTCCTCGGCAGCCCGGTAGTCGCCACGCTCGAGGTACAGCACGCCTAGATTGTTGAGTCCTGTTCCTACGTCCGGATGATCGTCGCCCAGGCGCTTTCGATGCAGGTCGAGCGCCTGCCGCATGAATCGTTCCGCCTCAACATATTTGCCCTGCTTCTGCAATACGCTTCCCAGATTTCCGAGACTTCTTGCAACGTCAGGGTGATCGTCGCCGAGCACCAGCCTGCGAAGCGTCAGTGCCTGCCGAAAAAGCGGCTCCGCATCGGAAAACCGGCTCTGATTCATCAGGACGTAGGCAAGGTTGTTCAGGTCGCTCACAACATCCGGGTGACTGTCTCCGAGGAGTCTCCGGTGGATCTCCAGCGCCTCCCGGTGAAGCGTTTCCGCCTCCGGGTATCGGCCAAGATTCTGCGATACCATGGCGAGCGTGTTCATCGTCGTGGCAACTTCCGGATCATCCGGTCCAAGTACCTCGCGGCGGATCGCCAACGCCTCACCCAGTCGTTCAGCGGCAGTATGGTTATCACCCAGACGGCCGAGGATGTACCCGACGTTGAAGAGGCTTGACGACATAGCAACCCGGTCCGTCTCGTAGTACTGTTTCCGAACGCCGAAGGCCTCGTCGAATAAGGCCTGTGCACCCTCATAGTCGCCCAGGTCCGCCAGCACCCAACCAAGGTGGTCTCGTGTTTCCGCAACGATCGCGTTATCGGCACCGAGCAGATCGATCCGAATCTCCAGCGCCCGGTCAAGGAGTGCCCGCGCCTCGTCGAAGTCGCCGAGGCTCCGATACACCTGGCCCAGCACGTCGCGCATCTGTGCCGTGGCAAGAGTGTTTTCATTCTCATCATCGAGCCGATCGACACTTCGCGAAAGCAGCTCATGCACCGACACGGTGTCTCCAAGCGCCACCCTGGGATCGCTCGACTTGAAGATCCCCATCAGGAATGCTGACACTTCCTCCGCCCTTTCCGCCTCAACTTCCGCACGACCCAGCGCGGATCGAATTTGCGTAGCCTGTCGGGTGACAGTCAGCGCATACGCGGCGAGCAACAGTATGAACGCCGCCACAACGGCAACAGAGCGATAGTGTCTGATGAGAAACTTCCGTACCCGATAGGAGAACGTATCACCGCGGGCGGTGACGGGAAGACCCGCAAGGTGGCGATCCAGATCCTGCGCAAGCTCAGCTGCCGTCGAATAACGACGCGACGGTTCCTTGTCCATCGCCCTTGCGACGATCATGTCCAGGTCGCCGATCAGGCGGCGCCTCAACCGATCGGGCTGCGTAGACCGCGAACGACTGACAGCCTCTGGTGTTATCGGATTCCTGTCGATGCCGTGGGTCGCGGACTCGTCCATCTGCGTCGCGGCTGTCGACGGTCGCGACGGTTCGGTGTCGCAGACAAGTCGCTCGATCTCTGCAGGAGCAAGGCCCGTTACGCGATATGGACGGTGGCCGCAAAGCAGCTCGTACAGGATCACACCGAGGCTGTACACGTCCGTCGCGGTTGTGATTGACCCGCCCCGAATCTGTTCGGGCGCCGCATACTCGGGAGTCATCGCGGCGATGCCGGAACGCGTCAGTCCCTCTACCTCGTCCGTGTCCGCGTCAGGCGACAGTAGCTTCGCAATACCGAAGTCCAGCAGCTTGACCTGACCCCGATCAGTCACAAGGATGTTGTTCGGCTTGAGATCCCTGTGAACGACAAGGTTGCCGTGTGCGAAGTGGACGGCCTTGCACACATCCCGAAACAACCGCAGTCGATCCGATATCGACAAGTGTCGGCTATCGCAATACTTGTCGATAGAGTGGCCGTCAACGTACTCCATCACGAGATACGGACGTCCCTCGGTCGTCGTGCCACCGTCGAGCAGTCGCGCAATCCCCGGATGCTGCAGTCGCGCCAGGATCTGCCGCTCCTGGAGGAAGCGCTGATGCGATCCCTCCGGGATTCCGAAACTCCGGATCAGCTTTACCGCGACCTGCTGCTCGAACTGACCATCCACACGCTCGGCGATGTAGACCCTGCCCATCCCGCCGCGACCGATCTCTCGAACAATACGATACGGACCCACTTCGAGTCCGACGACATCCGTCGAATTACGCGAGGTGTCCGTTAGCATCGGTCTCGCAAAATCGACTGCCTGCTCGTCAAGAAAGGAGACCGGATTTGCGTCCGCCTCGAGAAGTCGTTCGACGGCACGACGCAGCTCAGAATCGTCTCCACACGACCGATTGAGCAGCTCCGCTCGCCGTTCTTCATCAAGGTCGAGGGCCTGATCGAATATCGACTCGATCCTTTTCCAGTCGGGGTCTCGGGAATCAGTCATGTCGACGCTTCTGCTTCCTCGGATCCGGACTCACGAAGTGCATCTGAAAGCCACGCTTTCGCTTTCCGCCAATCCCTTCTCACAGTGCGCTCGGAAACATCAAACAGCGCGGCTATCTCGGCCTCCGTCATGCCCCCGAAGAAACGGAGCTCAATGATCTGTGCCCAGCGGCCGTTGAGGGCATCAAGTCGCGTCAAGGCTTCGTCAAGTGCGAGAAAAACATGTGAGCGTTCGCTGGAGATGAGAATCGCGTCGTCGAACGAAACGTGTACAACGCCGCCTCCACGTTTCTGCCGATTGCGTCCGCGCGCATAGTCGATAAGAATGTACCGCATGGCTCTTGCGGCGACGGCGAAGAAGTGTACCCTGTCATTCCAGTCCGACTTCGACTGGTCAAACAGCTTCAGGTACGTTTCGTTGACGAGATCGACTGTCTGAATGGTCTCGCCCGAACCATATCGCCTGAGTGCGCCGTGAGCAACGCCGCGCAACTCTTCGTAGACAGCGTCCCAAACCGCCTGCCTCGCGTCGGCGTCCTGTTCCGCTCGATTGAGGAGATACGTCAGGTCTTCCAACTCCAACCTCTAATGGGATAACGACAACCGCTGGACAGACCGGACATCGTCCCCAGAACTACGAATAAAAGAGAAGTTAACATAAGGTATTGCGAACCAATTCGTAGCAATGTGTCAGATCGTTCGCAATAGTGCCAAATGGTCGATTCGTCGCCGTTTGGACCGCGTCTATTTCGACTCTTTTCGCAGTACACAAGGCGCTGTCCGGTTTCAATGAGTTCCGTCGATGTAGTTGGTGAGAGGTCGATACGGTTCGACGTCCTCGCAGAGCCAAATGAAGCCACTACATAGACCCGAGCACATGAAGAACATCATCCTCCCCGTGGTTGCGCTCCTGTTATGCGGCAGCGCGATCGCACAAGACAATCAGGATCTGATCGCTGCAGCGGTCGAAGCCGCACCCGTCCAACTTCGCGAAAACGCGACAGTTGTTCAGATCGGAGCCGACGGAACGCGCACGGTCCTGCGACAGGGCAGCAACGGCCTCACCTGTCGCACCGACATGCTTCCAACCCCGCCGTACCTCGTCCGCTGTCACCCCTCGAGCATGGAGTCACTCTTCGATCGAATGGACACCCTCATCCAGGTCGACGGACTTTGGGGCGACAAACTTCTGGAGGCGTCCCTCAAGTCGATGCGAGACGACAACCTGCCAACTCCTTCCGCTGGAACCACGACCTACCTGTTTGTTGGTCCGGACCGAGAAGCAGCATCCAGGCTTACCGCTGTAATGATTCCCATGACATCCGGGGCCGACCTCGGACTTGGAGAGGCGGAGGAACCTGATCGACCATGGCTGATGTGGGGCGGTACAGCGCTTGGCCACATTATGATCTCCGGAATGTGACACGGCAGCGATCGCTGCGGGTTGTGTCCGGTGCCGATCGGTTGCGACGATGTAGCGAATGAGTCCCGGTTCTATGCGATACGTGACCGTTGGACGTTCCCCTTCAATCTGCACGAGAGGTACTCTCATGAAAGGAACCATTGTTCACAGCGGCCTGCTTTCTGTCGCGCTGCTGCTTTGTTCTCCAGCACTCGCCCAGACCTCGTCGACTGCTCCCGGTATCGACGATCCCATCGCTTACGCCGAAAGCGCGGGGATCCCCGAAATCGCGGCCGAGGCTACAATCCTTGATGCGGAAGGTAACGTACTCCGAAAGGGATCAAATGACTGGACCTGCATGGCAATACCCAACATGCCGATGTGTCTTGATCCGCAATGGATGGCATTTATCAGCGCACTCATGAGCGGGAACGAGGACATCGAGGTGAAGTCTGTCGGTCTCGCCTACATGCTTCGCGGCGACGCGGGTGCAAGCAACATCGATCCAAACGCCACCGGCCCGACACCGGACAACGACTGGGTGGTGACCGGACCGCATATAATGGTCATTGGCCCCGGATCTTCTCCCTTTGCTGGAATGCCAACGGAGCCATCGGAAGCAGGTCCATATGTCATGTGGGCCGGAACGCCTTTCGCCCACGTGATGGTGCCCGTCGTTGGAAACGCAGTCAACATGCCGGCAAAGAAGTAGCGGCAGACGCCTACTTTCCTCCGCTCTTGCTTTCGTGACGTGCGAACGCAGCTCGCGCGACAAAGAACATCTCCGCCGCAATCTGGCGCGTGCGCTCGTCATAGCGAAAGGTTTCTTCGGACGTTCCATCGGCCGACTTCGGGTCGTCGTAACGGACGGCGATCCGCGTCGCACCTGGAATGAACGGGCAGTGCTCATCCGCGTGATCGCACGTCATCACCGCAGCAAAATCCCAGTGCGGATTGTCCGGGTCATCGTACAGCTTGGAATAACATTCGATGGCCGGGACATCCGCCGAGAAAGAAACCAGGTAATGCGGATTGTCGACGTCACTTGAATCGCTGCGAGGATCCGAAACCTCGATCCGGAAGCCAGCGCGTCTTAGCGCCGCGACGGCACGCGGATTGAACGCTGTCACTTCCGTTCCGCCGGAGTACGACGCGACGGGAATGCCGTAGTACGCCGCCGCGACGGTTGTCCATATCTGCGCGAGGTGACTCCGACGCGAGTTGTGCGTGCAGATGAAAACGAGCTGCGCCGGATGATCTTTGTTCACGCGCGAGGCAATGTAACCGGCAAGGACGTCAAGGGCGCAAATCCGATCAGGAGCAACGGGCGGATCTGAAGAAAGAACTTCATCGACGTAAGCCTGGAGACCTGGAAAGAGGTTCATGCCGATCCTCCGTTGTTCAACGCGATATCGTCGGAGCGGCCGTATACGCCGCGATACGCCGCAATCGCCACTGCAGCACCGATGATCGGCGCGACGATATAGATCCACTGATCCGTGAGCGTCCCCGCGAACAGCGCCGGCGCAATCGATCGTGCGGGATTCATCGACGCGCCGCTGACGGGCCCGGCGAACAGCGCGGCGAGCGCAACGGTGGCGCCGATCGCCGCACCCGCCATCAAGCCCTTCTCCTTGGCTCCCACAGCGACACTGATGATGACAAACATCAGCAGAAAGGTGATCACAAGTTCGATCCCGAAGGCCTGCTGCCACGAACCCTGTGGCAGCGTTGCGCCGAACGAATGGTGACCGGGGAACAGGATTGCAATCACGCCCGATGCCGCTAAAGCGCCGATCATCTGTGCCACGACGTACAGGAGGGTGTCGGCCATCGGAAGTCGACCCGCAATCAGGAATCCGATCGACACAGCCGGATTGATGTGGGCGCCGGAGACATCGCCGACGGCATAGATAACCGCCATGACGATGAGTCCGAATGTGACCGCAACACCAACGTGTGTCACAATGCCG
>JAGQWL010000112.1 GCA_020437385.1 Bacteroidota bacterium | reverse complement strand
TGAGCATACGGTCGAATGGAATCCAGCGGATGGCGGGCAGAATGTCACAAGCGGACTTTACTTCTATCGCATCGCGTCTGAAAACGCGGTGGCGACTGGACGGATGGTCAAGGTCGAGTAGTCGCGCGATCGGAGCGAGCGTCGCTCATTCCCCGCCCGCCAGAACAACGCGGTGCGATACCACCTGTGACGGCGTTGTCAGCCTGACGAAGTACACGCCGGCCGCAGCATCGCCGGTCTTCCAGATCGTTTCGTAGTCACCTTGTTCGCGGACGCCGTCGAACACCATCTTGACGCGCTGCCCGAGGACGTCGAAGACCTCGATCTTCAGTTCGGAGCGACTCGGCATCGAGTAGGCGATAGTCGTTCGATCCGTGAAAGGATTGGGATAGTTTCGAACCAGAAGTTCTCCGGTCCGAGGCCGCGTGTCTTCAGTCGCATCGGTCGAATTATCGACCACCACGAACTGCCCCATCATGCCGCGATCTTCGTGGTCAAGAATGTGGCAGTGGTACATGAACTCGCCGGTTGGGTCGGCAAACGTTTCGAACTTCGTGATAAGCCTCACGACCTCACTCGGGTAGACGAACACGACGTCCTTCCATCCGCGTTCGTTCTCGGGCGGGGCCACGCCGTCGCGGTCGAGGATCTGGAACGTCACCATGTGAATATGGAACGGATGTGGATCTCCGGTCTCATTCCCAACTTCCCAGATCTCGGTGTCGTTAAGGTTTACGACCTCATTGACGACCTCAAGGTCGAGTCCGATTCCGTTGATGCCGAACGGCTGCCCGAGTTCGTTGTTGTTGAAGATCATCGGCCGGGTCTTGACGGCGTCGGCTTCCAGCAACGGTGTGATCGTTGTCAGGTTGGACGGGATGGACGTCACAGCACCGGGTAGCGCATCCGAGACACCGACAAAGAACAAGGTCGAATCCACCCCGTCGAGTGGCGTTGATGCAGCAAAGGTCCCACCGCGTTCACCGTTTGTTAGCTCGGACGCGTAGTTGACGACGCGAAGCGTGTCGCCAATGTCAGACGCGAGATCAAGCAATACTTCCGCTCGTTCGCCAGGGGACAACCGGATTCGCGTCAGCGCAACCGGCGCCTCCAACAACCCACCGTCGGAAGCGATCTGCTGCATCGCACGGTTGTCGCCCATCCCGACGTTGTAGACGCGTCCGGAGGATCCGTTCACAATTCGGAGCCGGACGACCTGCCCCGGCGCATCCAGTATCGGATCGATCGTGCCGTTGATCACGTACGTGTCGCCGACAAGCCCCTTGCCCATCGGCTGGAAGACCAGTTGCCCATCTACATCGAACTTTCGATCCTGGAGTACGATCGGAAAATCATCCACACCGTACTCCCGAGGCAGATCGAGTGCAGCCTCTTCGTCGTCGCGAACGATGATCATCCCCGCCAGTCCCTGGTACACATGCATATTGGTGAACATGTGCAGATGCGGATGATACCAGATCGTCGAAGCCCTGTTCATCACTTCGAAAGCGGGCGACCAGGTCGTGCCATCCGGAATGACAGAATGGGGACCGCCGTCATTTTCGGCCGAAACGTGCGCGCCGTGCCAGTGCACGGTTGTCGGTTCACCGAGGTTGTTGGTCACGTTGATCTGAATGTCGTCGCCCTTGTTCCAGATCAGAGTCGGGCCGAGGAACGACCCGTTGAATCCGGCAGTAGCCGTCTGAATTCCGTCGAAGAAGACGTGCGACGTGTCACGCATGACGAGGTCATACGTCGGGCCTTCGAGAGTCGGCGGAATGGCAAGCGGATTCGTCTGGGCAGCCGCTGGCGACCAGCCGAATGAGCACACAGAAAAAACAGCCGAAAACAGGAAAAGACGCTTTTTATACATCCTTGTGATGACAGAAATAGGTGCAGAAGACTTCGTGCGTCTGCGCTGAACGGACGCACCTCCCCATCAACAACGATCAGGTTGCTGAGGTTTGTGCAGGTCCTGCAAATATATCGCCACTTATTGGCAAGGTTCGGCGGGGTTTTCCCTACGACGTCGTGAGAAGATGTCAATCGGGGTCGCGATAGCGCTCTCGGTCGGATAAGAGCGCTCTCGGTCGGATAAGGATAGTCGAAGTATTGACGGCATCGTCGTATCCTGAACCTGCGATAAACGAATCCGCTAAAGACACGTGCCTGATCCAACGGCTTTCGAACGCGCACTGCAGATATTTGAGGAAGCGCTCGATAAGACGACCGCCTCAAGACACGAAACGGTTGATCGGCTGTGCGGGCAGGATGACGCACTAAAAACACTCGTCCGCCGAATGCTGGCGGCTCATGACGGCAATTCGACGTTCCTGGAAGCTGATGCACGAGCAGCATTCTTAAGAGACCACGCTACGCCGGACTTGTCGGATCGGGACTCGGATTCCCCGCCTCGTACCGTGGGCAAATACAGAATCCTGGAACGCATCGGAAGCGGCGGAATGGCTGTCGTCTACCGCGCAGAGCGAACGGACGTTGGCGGTACAGTCGCCCTCAAGATGATAAAGGGAGAACTCGCCAACCCCTCAGCCAGGGACCGCTTCCTGCAGGAGCAACGCGTGCTGGCCCGACTCCACCATCCGAACATCGCTCGGTTGCTGGATGCCGGTGTGGATGCGCAGGGCAATGCCTTCATCACAATGGAGTATGTCGACGGCACTGACATCGTCGGTTATTGTGACCGATTGAAGCTTGATGTCAGTAGCCGTCTTGCGCTTCTTTTGCAGGTGGGGCGAGCAGTCCAGCATGCACACGAAAACTTCGTCGTCCACCGGGACATCAAGCCCTCGAACATTTTCGTCGACGCGGCCGGGTCCATCAAACTGCTCGACTTTGGCATCGCAAAGCTCGTCGGTGATCAGATGGAGGACTTGACGCAAACTGGCCTTCGAATCGCAACTCCGGGCTACGCCGCGCCGGAGCAGATCGAGGGCGGCGCAATCACGGCTGCCACAGACGTTTACGGACTGGGCGTTGTTACGTATGAACTGCTCTCTGGCTTTCGTCCGCAAGCTGACCGAACCAAGGAAATCGTCAAACCAAGTACCCGTATCACGAATGCGATAAGGTCGGAGGCCGCCTTGACGGATGTGTTAGCCAGACGCAAGACGACCGAGGAGCGACTGATCAGAAGGCTTCGAGGAGATCTTGATACGATCTGTCTGAAGGCACTCCAGTCCGATCCCGGCAGACGGTATCCCACCGCCGATGCGTTCGTGGAGGACATCAAGCGGCATCTGTCCGGCCTTCCGGTAACCGCCAGACCTGATTCGACGACATATCGGGCACGGAAATTTATTGGAAGACATCGATTCGGAATGGCCGTGATCGGTCTGATTCTTTGCGGAATTGCGACGCTGCTGATCCAATCGTACCGATACAATACGATTCTCCAGCAGGAGCGTGACCGCGCACGAAGCGAGGCCACTGCTGCACGCCGGACTGCGGAGTTCATGGTAGACGTCTTCGAGAGTGCCGATCCACTGACGTCGTCGCGAAGAGACCTCAGTGTCGGCGACGTGCTGCGAAATGGCGAACGATCGATAGAGAATATCCTTGCAGAGGAGCCGGAAATGAGCGTCCGGATGCAATCGCTGCTGATGAACGTGCATCGTCACCTCGGCAACCAGGAGGATATGCTTCGACTGGCGGAATCTGCAAAGAACATTGTGCGAACGCACGGCATCGAGGACGCAGAAGTGTTGGGGCGGTTCGAGCAGTCAGTTGGAGCCATGATGGCCACATTTAACGAGCGAGACAGTGCCTTGACGCACTACGAGTCGGCCCTGCGTCTTGCTCGAACGTCTGGCAGCACGGAGCTTGAGGCAGACATTCTGCACTCCCAGGCCAGCACCCAGAGCGCATTGGGGCACTACGATGTTGCGGACAGCCTATACCGCGCTTCCACGGAGCTCTATCGAAAGGTGCCGGGGAATGAGTACAACGTTGCAACGGCTGATGCATCACGTGCGCTTACTCTTTCGCTTCAACGTCGATACGTCGAGGCTGATTCTCTTGCCCGGTCAGCGCTGGAATATCAACGACGGGTATTCGGTGACCGTCACGTGCGCCTCACGCGCCCGCTGGAGGTCCTTGCATCGGCACAAATGCAAACCGGTGACTACGTTGGGGCGGATTCGACCCTTCGCTGGGAGCTTGCTATCTGGCAGACGATTTTCGGATCCGAACCCCACGTCCTGCGGGTCCGAGCATTGGTTCAGTATGGCCGGCTGCTTGGCTTGCGCGGGGACCCTGCAGCTGGCGCAGATACCCTTCGGAAGGCGCTTTCAGTAGCTGTGGCGTCCGTCGGCGAACAGCACCTGAATACTGCCCAGACTCACAATTTCCTGGCGCTTCAGCTCATCAATTCAGGTGACAAGGATGGTGCCATCTACCATCTGGAAAAGGCCCTGGAACTCTTTAGAGGACTTGTAGCTGAAGACCATCCACAGATAACAATCGTTCTCTACAACCTTGCCGAGCAGCAGTCGCGATCGGGAAATGTGGCGGATGCAATTCGCGGATTCCGGGAGGTTGTGGAACGAGATTCGGTTCGGTTTGGCGACGACCATGTAGAGGTCGCGATTGATCGTGTAAAACTTGGCAGGGATCTCATTACGGCCGGGCGGCTGAACGAGGCAGAACCGGCCCTGGTTCATGCACGAGAGGTACTTGTCGCAGCGATGCCGCATACGATCCGGCGAGTTGCAGAAGCGGAAGAGCAGCTTTCCCGACTGCACCGGGCGCAAGGCCGGTGTGACGAGGCCACGAGCCATAGTGACGCAGCCATCGAGCTGTTCACACAAGTGACCGGTGAAGATTCTCCGGATGTCGACCGACTGCGCCGGTCCCGAAACCCCTGCTAGCGACTTAATTCGCACACGAGCAATCCATCCAGGAAAACGGGGCATTGCGCGCCGCTTAGCCTTTCGACTCCGATCCACCGTTCTTCCGCATCAGATAGGACTCTTCGAAGGCTTTCGCCTCGTCAATGAAGAGTTGTAGGTGCGGGAACGGAATTTCAATGTCCGCCTCGCGAAGCGCCTCCCTTACGCGCTCCATGTAGTCGAAACGGACGCGCAACTCCTGGTGCGGATTCTTCAGGAAGAGCCGCAAGGAAAGGTCCACGCTCGAACTGTTCATCTGCGTTACAACAACCTCCGGTGGCTGATCCGGGTCCAGCCGATCGTCGCCCTCAGTCGTCGCAATCACGACCTTCCGCGCCTCGTAGGGGAATTCCTTGTACGCGATCCCAAACGGGATTTCGACGCGAAGCGTTGGAAGCGCCGTGTGGTTGATGAGCTTCTGGTTGATCATCTGGACGTTCGGCATCACCATGATCTCGCCGTTCTGCGTCCGCACGCGTGTCGAACGAAGCGTGATCTTGTTCACACTTCCGAACACACCATTTATCTCAACGTTGTCGCCAACACTGAAGGGCTTGTCGATCAGAATCGTGATGCCGGCAATGTAGTTCTGTACCGTATCCTGCGCCGCAAAACCGACTGCGATACCCACGACGGATAGCCCGGCGAGCAGTGCGGCGACGTTCACCCCGAACTGTGACAGGACGAGGACGGCGATGAAGGTCAGCACCACGATGCGGTACGTGCGCATCAGGATGTGTTCGAGGCCGGCGTCGACTGCGCGCGAGTGTTTCAACGTGCGCCCCAGTATCACCTTGACCAGCCAGTAAACGACGAGCGAAACAAGAAGCACGACCAATGCGCCGATCATCCGCGGAAAGAAGTCCACGGCGATGCTGCCGATAAGCGCCTGGAAACGTCGCTTGAGCTGAGTGAAATTTCCGCTCACGATGTCGCGACCAACGTCCTGAACGTCGCGCGAAAGATTTGCCAGGGCGTTATCGGTCGTGTCGCTGTCGGCTCCTGCGGAATCCGGCGTGACTGCTGCGGCGACGGAGTCGGTCACAGAACCGACCTGCGCACGGGCAGAGCGCTCGCTGACAGCGCCGACCAATGCAAAGGCGACAACGACAAACACTGCCAGGCGGGAGGCGACGAAACTGTTCATGCTGACTCTGCGGGGCGATAATAATGCGGAAGCCTTCTATCCAGAATACGATTCTCCCCAGACATGCGTGCCCCCAACCGCGGCGACGTTTGGTAGTGAGACGACTACGCGTCCCTCGAGCCCTAACGCGATTCGAGGAAGAAGTTTGCGATCGTCTTGTCGAGTCCGCCATAGCGCGTATTCGACAGATTGGAGACAACACAGACAATCAGATCTTCTTCCAGATAGATCGTGAACAGCGTTGTGCCGCCGACTGATCCGCCCGTGTGGCCAACAACTGGTCGACCCTGCGGATCCGTACCCGAAATCCACCCGATTCCGTAATTCGTGAGTTCACCGTCGTTTGTGCGCTGCGACCGAAACAGCTCGTCGACGGTGGACTCACGCAGCAGTCGGTTGTGGAGGATTCCGTCGCCAAACGAAACAACGTCTTCGGCCGTCGAGATGAATCCGCCGCCTGCCCATTTGTAGCTGTTGTCAACGTACGGCGCATTGTACACGCGGCCGTTCTCCGCTTTTTGATAGTAGCGTGTTCGGAATGCGATGAGGCTGTCCATGTGCTCGGCCGTCGTATGCCGCAGGCCGAGGGCGTCGAAGACCTCGCGCTGCATGAAGTCGAGAAACGGTTCGCCGGAAGCACCCTCCACAACCGCGCTTACGAGATTCCATCCGTAACTGGAATAACTGAAGTGGTCACCAGGTGCGGAGAGAAGCGTGTCGTCCCTGAAGATGTCGAGGCCGGACTCGACAGTCGGATAGTAGGCAGCGCTCTCCATTTCATTGCCGCGGTAGTGGCGGATTCCAGCAAGATGTCCGGCGACAAGACGCGTCGTAATCGGAAAGCGCTTAACAGGGAAGGACGGGACATACTGTTGCACGGGAGCGTCGAGATCCAGCGCCCCGGACTCCATCAGCAGTCCGACCGCTGCTGACGTGATCGGCTTGCTCACGCTGCCGATACGCATCTTCGTAACCGGCGTCACGGGTACGCGCTGCTCGAGATCCGCGAAACCAAATCCCTCGGACCAAACGATTTCGCTCTTGATCATGACGGCCACCGTCAGCCCCGGAATGCTTTCAGCCGCCATCAGGTTACGGATGACCCGACGGCTCTGCGTGATGGCCTCGGAGTACGTCTCGACGGCATCGGGCGCGGCCAGCAGGTCGGCGCTCGAAGGCGGATCGGCGACGATCTGTGCGCGAGCCGGTGTTGCGAGGAAACTCGCGAGGAGGAGCGTGATCAGGTAATAACGCATCGGGAAACGGTTCTTGTGGTCGACGGTGATACGGGAATCTGGGAATCTACGTGATTCGTGAATTCGAGTCGTAGAATCGTAGAATCGTCGTTTCGGCGCGATCGAAGATCGCGCGTCCCCCATTCAATCTTACATTCCTTCATTCTATCATTCCTTCATTCGTTCATTCCCTCCCCCATTCCCCTATTCTCCCATTCCCCCATTCGATCGCGCGATCAACATCCGTGCTCATTGGTTGGTTGATACGTGCGCCCGTTGACGATCAGCCCGGTTTCGCCTTCGCTTACCGGCCAGCGGTACCCCTCCCCTTCCGTGCTTTCCAGGATCAGAAACGCCTGTCCGGCGAGATCCGCGACGAGCCACCATCGGCCGCGGTGTGCGTCGGAACTCACGCTCGAACTCGAGGCCCCGTCGATGGAGAAGTAGGATTCTGATTCGCTGCTGAATGCATACGTTTCGGCGTCGCAGAACGCCAGAAGACTCTTGTCCGTTGACGCATAGGAACCGTAGCCGCCGGCACCGCCCGAGCTGTAGTCGGAGTCGTTCTTCGAACCGGTGAATGCGCGGCCTGCGAGCAACTCCTTCCACTCTAACGCCGAGGGTTGCTTCCACGCCACCGACGCGGTCACAACGTTTACGACGTCGGGAAGATCACCTGCTTGCTCAGATCCCAATGCGACGACGGCGATCGCATTGCCTGTCTCGGCCTGGCGAACGCTGCCAACCAGACGGCCGATTCCCTGCGGCGTGACGGCACGAAACGTCGCATCGAGTGACCGCTCGTCAATCCGCTCCTGTTTTTCAGGGTACAGAGAGACGTCCTGCTTCGCAATCAATTCGACGACCGCAGCTCCGAGTTCGTCCACACTTGCCTCCGAGAATCCCCATACACCCACGACGACACCATCGGTCGCGCGTTGCATCAAGACTCCCGACGACTCTGGATCGTACTGAGCTACAAACCCTTCGGGGATGCGAAACGTGATGCCGGCGAACTCGGATCGAAGCGTCGTTCCTGCCTGCCATGTGCGACCGGACTCGATGAGGTTGCCTGAATGCGCCGGCTGCGCCGTTGTCGTGTTAGACTGAGATGCTGCCGACAAGAAGAGGAAAAAAAGCGGAAGGAACGCGCGCATTGCTGAACTGATGGCTCGGTTGTTTTCAGTTGAGATCGCAGAACGGGCGCGGAAAGGATCACTTTGCAACGGTCGCAGAATCTCCGATTCTGCGGAGTCGAAGAAGACAGGAAGATAGGAGGGCGTCGCGGTTCGATTACCGGATGACCGGTCGTTCCAAGCGATCTTATCTTCTTCGTTTCCGCGTTTCTTCGTTGCCGCGTGATCGTAGATCGCGCGATCAAGCGATCAGCAGATCCGCGGAAGCTGCTCACCCACGAGCATGTCGACGACCCTCGTACCGCCGAGACGCGTCCGCATGATTACCATCCCCGCATCGGTATCTGTCGCCGTGCCAATAATGGCTGCGTCGCGACCAAGTGCATGCGCCTGCATCACCTCAAGCACGCGGGCAGCGTGGGCATCTTCGACCGCGACAATCATCTTTCCTTCGTTCGCCACGTGCAGCGGGTCAAGGCCCAGGAACTCGCACGCCCCGGCAACCGCCGGCTCGACCGGAACCGTCCCCTCTTCGATCCGAATTCCGACTCGTGCGGCCACGGCGAACTCGTTCAAAACCGCAGCCACACCACCCCTCGTCGCATCGCGCAAGGCGTGCACCCCTTCGGGCACGGCGTCGAGCACCGCATCAACGAGTTCGCTCAGCGGTGCGGCGTCGGAAACGATCGGAGACTCAAACTCAAGGCCCTCTCGTTTCGAAAGAATCGCCATCCCGTGCTCGCCGATCGACCCGCTTACGATCAGTCGGTCGCCCGGTCGCACGTTCGACGACGACAGCTCGACCGGACGCTCAATCAAACCCACGCCCGTCGTGTTGATAAAAACCCCGTCGCCTTTCCCCCTATTCAGCACTTTCGTGTCGCCCGTCACAACCGTAACGCCCGAGCGATCCGCCGCTCGCCTGACGGACTCGACGATCCGGCGCAGATCCGCCAGCGGGAATCCCTCTTCGAGAATGAAGGCCAGGCTGATATATAGCGGACGGGCACCGCTCATCGCGACGTCGTTGACGGTCCCATAAACCGCAAGCTCACCGATGTCGCCTCCCGGAAAGAAGATCGGATCGACAATAAACGAGTCAGTACTGATCGCCAGGCGCGACGCGCCGAGTGGCAGCACTGCCGAATCGTCCATCCGCTTCAAAGCGGGATTGTCGAACGCCCACACGAACAGCTTCGAAATCAGGTCGTTGGTCATCTTGCCGCCGCTGCCGTGCCCGAGCTGCACGGTGTCGTGTGCAGTGATGGGCAGCGGACAGGTTCCGAAGCTCGCTTCCGAAAGCGCCGCTCCCTTGTTCGTCGCGGCTGCCTCGCCGGTCAGACCGTTCGTTTTGAACTCAGACGGTTTCATCGACCAACCGTTTTCGGTGATAGGCGTGGTAGGCTGCACACGCGCCCTCAGAAGAAACCATCGTCGCGCCGAGCGGCGTCTGTGGCGTGCACTGTCGTCCGAACGCTGGACACTCGTGCGGTTTCCGGAGTCCCTGCAGGATCTCGCCGCTTATACAGAGCGCCGGTTCTTCAACCTCGATTGGACCCGTGTTGAAGCGTGCTTCCGCATCAAACGCGCGGAACGCTTCCGCGAGTTGAAAGCCCGACATCGGAATGGAGCCGATGCCGCGCCACTTTCGGTCGGATACCTGAAAAACCTCTCGAATCAGTTTTTTCGCCGGCGGATTGCCGTCCCGCTGCACCGCCCGCGAGTACTGGTTTTCGATCCGAGCTTCGCCCCTTTCGAGCTGCGTCACCGTCATCAGGATTCCTTCGAGGATATCCACCGGCTCAAAGCCGGTCACAACAATCGGCACATTGTATTTTTCGACGATCGGCTCGTACTCCTCCCAGCCCATAATCGCGCAGACGTGGCCCGCAGCGAGGTAGCCCTGCACCCGATTGCGAGGCGAAGAAAGCAGCGCGGACATTGCGGGTGGAACGAGCACGTGCGAAACGAGGATCGAAAAGTTCTTCAGCCCCTCTTTGTAGGCCTGCCAGACGGCCATCGCATTGTTCGGCGCGGTCGTCTCAAATCCGACGGCGAAGAAGACGACCTCGCGCTCGGGGTTCTCGCGCGCAATCTTCACGGCATCGAGCGGCGAATAGACAACGCGCACATCAGCGCCTTCAGACTTCGCGATGAACAAGTCCTTTTCTGAGCCGGGCACACGAAGCATGTCGCCAAAGGACGTGAAGATGACGCCGGGACGCGAGGCTATGTTGATCGCCTTGTCGATAAGCTCGAGCGGCGTAACACAAACGGGACAACCGGGGCCATGCACCAGCTCGATTCCCCGGGGAAGTATCTGATCAATTCCGTTTCGGATGATCGAATGGGTCTGTCCGCCGCAGATCTCCATAATGACCCACGGTCGTGTCACCACACGATTGATTTCGTCAAGGATCCGTCGGGCAACAACCGGGTCGCGAAATTCGTCGAGGTATTTCATTCGGCTACTTCGGTTGATGTCCGGCTTCCGGACTCAGTGCATCGCTTTCCGGTGGCTCAATCGGTGGTGACTCGGGCCACGCCGGAACCGCGTCCGCACTGCTGTCAGCGCTCAACGGCATGCCAAAAATATCCGTGCCCTCCGCGGCAGCCGATGCGACAAGATCATCCCACGTCGCAAGCGTCTTCTGCGCTTCTGCGTCGTCCAACGTGCTGATTGCGAATCCGGCGTGCACCAGGACATACTGGTCGAGCGCGGCATCCGGCGTGTATTCAAGGCAGGCCGTATTGATTGCGCCGGAATAATCGATTCGCCCCATCTTCAAGCCGTGATCCTCGAAGATCTCGATGATCCTTCCAGGTATTGCAAGGCACATGGTCGGCACCTCCTTCTTCTGGAGACTGTGTTCTGGCGACTGATGTCCGCAGACTCTTTTCCGCAGACTGCCTTCCGACAGACTGTTTTCTGGAGACGTCGTCTGGAGACGATACACGAACTCGATTTGCCCCTACATCCGGAAGGAGCAAATAGAGTCGCAACGTGTGAGGGTATACCCGCGGGGTGTATCGGAGATTCCCATGGCAAGGCGCCGATCGTTGACCGAAGAAACAAAGGCCGGCTTTCCCGCCGCACCTACAGCTTGACGATTGCCATCTGGTCAACGATTCGAGGACCCGAGACCCTCACGAAATACATTCCCGCGGGCAGCCCCGATCCACTGACGTCGACTGCTATCG
>JAGQWL010000009.1 GCA_020437385.1 Bacteroidota bacterium | reverse complement strand
ATTGCAAACGAGGAGAAGCTCGGTTCAAACCACAGACTTCGGATGCCGTACGCGACACTCCGAAAGATGGGTGCGGATCGGCGCGAGCAGATCGTCGAGAATGCGGAGCGGTTTCTGGATTCGCTTGGATGAATTACGCCTAATACCTCAGAACAGCCGCAACCGAGGCCTCTTCGGGCATTTCGTCGTCCGAAACCGCATAAACTTCACCGTTGCCGAGCAGCGTGTAGGCAGCGGCAAGGTCGAGCAGCTCGAGGTCGCCCCGTCGCATCTCGTGATGAACCTGCACAGATCCGCTCAATGGATCAAACCGACCCCAGACATACCGGCCGCGCGGCAGGAACAGCTTGGACACGCGGTGCTGATACGCCGCGCTCAGCACGCTCTCGATGTCCGATGCGAGATGCATGGAACCCGGGCCAGAGAATTGTTCAAACGCCCTCGTCGCGTCTTCCCGCATGCGGGCGAACACCGGCTTCACACATTCATACGAAAGTGCATGCATTTCCTCCCGCGACATGTGCGCCGGATCGACGTTGACGCTTTCTTCAGCCACGTTCCGGTATCGGTTCTGCAACAGATAGGCGCCGCGCATCTTCGCGTTGCCAACCAGTACGAGCGGCGCCGTCTCCTGGGCCAGTGCCTTCTGAACGGCATTCTCCAATTCGTTCAGGAAGTTCTGAAGCTGCGTCTGGTGAACCGAGCCGTACCCGCCGCCGGTCCCGTGAAACACCGCGGCGTTCGCCTTTCCGGTAGCCCGTGCAGACGAAAGTCCGGCGTGCAGGTTCACGCTTCGCTCGACATCGTCGAACCTCGCGGATTCTTCCAGACTGAGGCTCGTATCGGCCAGCTCAACCTCGCGGATGCTGTGTCGCGAGCACTGATAGAGAGCGACCGATCCCTCGCTGAGCGACAGCACGTAGAACCGCCCGTCGTCCGCAAACAGCTCGAAGAGCGGTTTCAGGTAGTACCGATCAGCGAGTATGACGATGTCCTCGACATTCAACGGAAGTCGGTAGTACCTGAATTCCTCTGCGGAAATAAAGAGTACGAGTCCGTCGCTCTGGTACTGCCAGAAATTGTCTCGCTCGACGAGGTCACAGGCCTCGCTCAGGAACTCAGTGGCGTCCGGCGGACGCATACCGGTGTCGACCAACTTGTCCCGCGCTTCCCGAAGCAGGTTCTTCAGTCGGATCGGGTCGTGGTGCACGGCAGACCACTCGCGGTGTGCCGGCATGTAGATGGAAACGTGAGGACCTCCCTTCGCGTCCAGAAGCGCGTTAACGGTATCTCTCGTGAGGAGGTCTGAATGTTTCAGAATCAGTGTCATGACACACCTCCATTGAATGTGACGCGGCTGCACCCGGCCGGTGCGGGTTGGCTGACGCACTGACGGCGGACGAAACCGTCGGCCCGCGTCTCATAGACGGCGTGCCCAAACAACAAATCAGTGCGGTGTATTAATCGTACGCCGCTGTTTGTGTGTCAGATACAAGGAGCGCGGGTGACCGGATGCGGGGAATTGCCGGAGTTGTACGACAGCAATAACCTGACAGAAGCGAAACGTTGTCGGGAGTTCCACCAGGCTCCTTGCGGGCACTACAGCTACGGCGCCCATCGAGCCGATATTCGTAACGTACAATAACGCTTGAAGCCATGGGACAGACAACTCAGCCGACAACGAAGGTTCTCCGATTCAAGGAGTCTGAGCGGACGCTTCACTGGGCGATCGCATTGCCATTCCTCGTATGTTGGATGACCGCGGCAATCCTCGTGTTCGCCTACAATCCGATGCCGCTGCGACCGTACCGCGACGTGCTCTCGTGGGCTCATCGGATTTCGGCAATCGGGTTCATCGTCCTGCCGCCGCTTGCGGTCATCCGCAGCCGAAAGGACATCGCCACGCACTTCAACAATATTCGCCAGGCGTGGGCGTGGACGTTCAGCGACATCCGTTGGTTAACGCGGATGGCCGCTGCGATGGTTTCGAAGCGCGTTGAGTTACCGGAGCAGGGCAAGTTCAACGCCGGAGAAAAGCTGAACTTCATGCTCGTGATGACGACGTATCCGCTATACATCGCAACAGGGCTGCTCATGTGGTTCACCCACGCAAACTGGTTCGCGTGGATCTTTCACGCACTGATGGCGGTGATCGCAACGCCATTCGTACTCGGCCATATGTTCATGGCGATGATCAACCGGGACACGCGGGTGAGTATGCAGGGCATGATCTCCGGCTACGTCGATCGAACGTGGGCAAAACACCATCACGCCCGCTGGTATCGCGAAACGGTCGGCTCGGACGAAACGCCAGATTCCCACTAGGCCGGCATCCACGTGTCCTGATGGTCACGCGGCGGCGGCAAAAAAATGGGGCCCGATCGACGACCGGGCCCCGAACGAGGCACGCTTTTCCTAAGCGTCTTTGATCAGACTAATGTCCTTTAGTCGCGGCATGACTCCGAAATCCTGGGATACGGATGCCCGACGTTATTACGGGTGTTTTAGTAAAGTCCACCTCGTTGACGGCGACTGCGCAAAGCAACCGCCGCTGTAAATAGTATCGACACTTTCGGGCCCACGATTAAACAATTCCTTCACTTAATTATCGATTCTTCGGACGAACATCGCACGTCGAAAATCGTTTAACCAAACAACACGGTCAGGACCTTGACGCCAGCCGAAATCACTGAATAGTATCGCTACCTCTTTTTCGTCAATGGACAAGAAAACGCTGATTGATCACCTCAACGAGGACCTTGCCGGCGAGCTGTCGGCAATCATTCAATACATCACGTATGCCGCAAAGGCAACGGGTCCGTTTCGCCCACAGCTATCGCAGTTCTTCCTCGAAGAGGTCGCGGATGAGCAACTGCACGCGCAGTTCCTGGCGAACAAGATCGTCGCATTGGGCGGTGAGCCAACGACTACTCCACGGCCCGTCGCGAAGGCAGGGACCAATCGCGAAATGCTCGAAGCCGTGCTCGAAGCCGAGCGGCGCGCGATGAAGGACTACACGAAGCGCGCCGAAGAAGCGGAGGCATACGGAGACAAGGGTCTTGTCGTACAACTCGAAGACATAGTTCGCGACGAAAGCGGGCACTCAGAGGAAACGGAGCGGATTCTTCGAGACTGGCCGCTGTAACGCGTCCGAAGAAGAACCACTCGTCGCCGGTCACTTCAGTCTTACGAGGCGGATTGCATCGCGATGACTGAAGTGCCCTGATTGTGGCCGTTGCCAACGGACGCAACCGCCGCAACCGCATCGTCGAGTGCGAACACGTGGTCGATAACCGGTGCAATCTTGCCTGCTTCCGCCAGCTCGCGAAGTCTGTTCCGATCGTTTGCGTTCTCCGTTGACAGAAACGGGCGTCCCTGTTGCCGCGAGAGCAAGGACGCAAACATAACCTTCAATACGTGATCCAGTCCGCCGAACCAACCGGCCGGAGCGGGCGCACCGTTGGCCAACAGAAGACCGTCAGCGGTTAGTACCCTGCGCATGTCTTTCAGCGAATGGGCTCCGACGTTGTCGAAGATGAGATCGTACTGGGGATCGCCCATCGTGAAGTTCTCCTGTGTGTAGTCGATGACGTGGTCCGCACCGATTGAGCGGACCAGGTCGAGGTTTCGCGTGCTGCACACACCGGTCACCTCGGCACCCATCGCCTTCGCAAGCTGCACCGCGAAAGTGCCGACACCTCCGGAGGCACCCGTGATCAGAACGTGCTGCCCCTGTTGCAGACTGCCATGGTCGCGCAGTGCCTGAAGGGCCGTCGTCGCGGACACACCGATTGCGGACGCCTGCTCAAATGTCAGATTGCTCGGCTTGACGGCCAACGCATCCGCAGTCGTCGCGGCGTATTCGGCGAACGCTCCCGTGGCCGCGCCGAACACCTCGTCACCCACGTTCACGTGTGCAACGTTCTTCCCAACGGTCTCGACGATTCCGGCCATGTTCTGACCGATCACCCCGTTCTCGCCAATAAACGACTTGAACATCGAACGCATGATCTTCGGGTACCCGCGTACACCGTACACCGCCCCGATATGGATCGATGCCGCCTTGACGCGTACCAACACACCGTCCTCGACTGCCGCGGTCGGTTTATCTACTTCGGCGACCCGCAATACCGCGGCCGGATCACCGAATCCCGTCTGGACTACCGCCTTCATCATGCATCCTCGTCAATTCGGATTTCGCTCGTCCAAATGCTGCGTCCAAAGCATGCGACGCGCCGACAGAGCATACGTGAACGCAGTAGGCAATGTCAAAAAAACGGTAGTAGACTCTAGCGCACCACTTCGATCGTCACGATACTTCGAGCCGGGAGCCCGATCAGCGAGCCGGCATTCACTGGTGTCGCTTTCAACTCGTAGCCGCGCCACAACGGATCACTTGCAGTCGCTTCGATATTCTCCGTGTCGCCGTCAACGGCTATTTCGAAGGGCACACCGCCGGTGTTGATCGCGATCAGTACGACAGAACCGTCCGGTCGCAAAAATCCGACTGCCTTTACGTGGGCAGTCGCGTCGTCTCGCCACGGATCCGACGCTGCAGCGGCCGTGGTGAGCAACGACACGTCGATCCGGTGTGAACCAACCGGAACGTAGTTGAAGAAGTGTTTCAGCATGTCGTATGAGGGCGTCCAAGCCTTCTTCTCAGGAACGTAGATGCCGAGTCCGCGACTGGTACCAAAAGAAAACGCCCAGTAAACAGAGAGCGACGCATTACTGTAGACGAGCGCGTCGTACTGGCAGATGGCGTTTGCCAGCGCGTGCGACCATTCGAATCGATCCGCGGCGGCAAGATGCGTGTGACTCATTTCCATCGCCCACACCGGTATTCCAGCACGGTCTGCGAGTGTCGCGAACTCGGACATGACGCCGGTGTCGCGCCGGTAGGTGTGATACGAAAGGGCCGACGCCACGTCCGTCGCATCCCGGAGGTCGAAGAAGCGACTCACATAGTCCAGGCCAATCGAGTCAGCAGCCGCGACATCCGGCATGTAAAACCTTGTTCGCGTCCTACCGTTCGCGTCCGTTTGGTAGCCTTCCGCGTTCAGGCGATCGCGAAGCCGAGCTGTAAGTCTGAGCAGCCTTTCAGGCGTCAGGCCTGGAATGTAGATCCCGAGGTCGGGCTCGTTGGCAATTGACACCGCGTCGAAAACAATGCCGTACCGGTCTCTGGCGTAAAGCAGGTACGCGGCGATACTCTCGACGAACTCGGGTTCCATCTCCGGAGTGATCGGCGGCTTGTCGTCGAATTGCGGATTCCAATCGGCGGACTCACCCGCCATCCAGTATGGAAAGCGCCACGCGGCAAACTGGAGGACTTTACCCTTCTGCGCCAGGCGCTGTTGAAGCAGTAATTCGTCGTGCACAAGCCCGGTATCCGCACGAGCAAGTGCATCCAAGTCAATCTGGGACGGATCGTCGTTGTCATTCGTCGCCTCCAGCAGGTACCAGACACTACGAAGCCGGAAATGGGTAACATCTAATTCCTCGAACAGCTTTCGTTCGTATGAGGAGTCGGCGGCGTGGTACTTCCACGATTGCGGATAGACATGCCCTCCCCACCCTTCGATGCGCTGAAAAACCCGGGTCGTGTCCCAGGCGAGACGAGCGGGCTGGGCATCCGCAGGCGCGATGCGCCACGAGAGGCCCATAATAACCGCGACGGAAAGGATGACGGATTTGACGACTCTCGGGGATCGACGCATCGGCACGGCTGGGGGTTGCGAAAGGTCAGTCTAGAAAACTCCGTTTACGCATGCAATCGCCCCAAAATGGCAGCGGGGCCCGTCTCCAACAGCCCTCCCCTTCGAGTCTGTCGGCGACGAGCCCACGCTTTTTCCCGAGTTGCCAATACATAAGACGCAAAACCCGGACGAAGTGGATCACGCCACCCCAATTTTTGCCGGGGCCTGACGTCAGGGCGCTATCGTCACAGGGAAGTCGATGTCGATATCCGACTCGTCGCTCCGCGTTGTCCCGTTCTTCACCACATTGTCGTAGTGACTGAGAACGACATTCAGCGTCCCGGTCGCCGCCGCGCCGGCAGAAACCGTCACGGTGAACTCCAGACCAACCGGCAGGCTGTTTTCGTCTGTGTCGGTTATCGCCACACTAACACGGCTGGCGATACCTCCCTCGGCCGTATACCAGAACTGGTGGGCGTCTGATTCCTGCTCGACCTCTGCCGTTATATCTTCATTGTTGATGCCGTCGAGCAGCTGGATCGTGCCGTTGTAGGTCGTTCCCGCAGCCAGCGTCAGGTTATCGATTGTCAGATTCGCACCATCGCCATCAGGGTCTGAAGCTACGGCCGTCAGTGCTGTTCCTCCCCCGGACGGGGTCAGCGTCAACGTCACGCGTGTGATGAGTTCAGACTCGCCGGCATCGTCACCAGGATCCTCGGAATCACATCCGGAAGCGAATACGAGGCCGATAGCCACGACAAATGCCAAAACGAGTGTTCGGTAGTTATCTATGTTAGTCATTGTTCTGGGTCTGGTCTTGCTTGTGGACAAATAGGGCCAGCGACAGCACCTGCTGCCGGTGACCCGGGACGGGAGCGTGCCCGGTTCGGCGTTTCGCCGTCACGAAGCGCCGATCGGCACGCTCATTCTCAATACGAAGCTCCTCCCGGGATCGTCTACGAAGTACCTGAAGCGGCTCAGGTAGTCCCTGTATGTGACGTTTAGTGCATTCTGCACCGATGCGTGGAGGTGGATCGGGGTGTTTCCGGCTTGCAGGTCGGCAGCAATAGACAGGTTCAGCAGCCGGTATCCCGCTGGCGGATCGGCGTAATCCGCGTTCGCCGGATAGCGGGTCTGGCGAGCGGTCAGAACCCACTCGGCCTCAAAGTGGGGGTCGCGCGCAATCCCGAAAGACGGAATGTTCACGTGGCCGACAAGCCGCAGGCGATCCGCAGGCATCTGCACCAGCGGTTCGTTCGTTTCGAGGTTGTCGCCCCTGACAACCGAGACGACCACGCCGGTCGTGAAGAGGCGCGAAAGGTCCACCTCCGCAGAGGCATCAAAACCCGTGAGCCTGGCGTCAGACTGCGCGTAGAAAAATGTGGGGAAGGTGCCGCGGATGGTCACCCTCGGCTCCGGATCAGGGAACAGATAGATGAATCCGTCGAAGTAGGTCGCGTAAACGCTCGCCTCGAGACGGGTGCTTGTGCCCGAATGACGCAGCGTCGCATCGATGCCGGTGCTCCGCTCGGAACTCAGGTCCGGATCCCCAATCTCAAACTGTGCGGTGCCATGATGAACCCCGTAGTTGTAGAGCTCATTCACGCTGGGCGGACGCCACGATGATCCGAGGTTTCCTCCGATTGACCAGGAATCGCTGAAGTGCCACAACCCACCGACGACGCCGCTGACGTTGACGTACGAATTCACCCGCCTCACGAAGTCGCCGCTCGCGCCGTTCTCTCGCGGCCATGCCCGAACCCAACGGTAGTCCAGGCGGGTGCCGACGTCCAACTGCACTTCGTTGCGAAGCCAGGTCTCCCGGGCGAAAATGCCACCGGTAAACGCCCGGAAGTTGGGAATAAGAAAACCGGTACGACCGTTTCGGTTCGTCTGGGCCATCCCACTGATACCGACAACACCGAGAAGATTGCCCACCGGCCTGTGGTGGAACGTGCTCTCAATGGAATGAGATGCCAGTGTTAGTTCGAACGCGGGCCTGTTGAGCGCGGCCAACGAATCGTTGTAGGGCCGATGGGCATCAAATTCCTGCCGGTGGTTATACTGAAATCCGTACTGGGTCGTCAACTTCGCGCCGGAGTCAAACGAATAGGTTCCTCGCAGCGTGGCGAGTTCGTGACTGATCCGCTGCTTCGGTGCGTCGATATCAAAACTGAAGTCGGGCGTCACCAATGGTTCGCCTCGCTCGATCGCACGCAGCAGATCGTCTCGATTTCCGATATGGGCACCACTGAAGATTCCGAGCTCCGTGCCGAAGTGGCTGACGTGTCCCATCAGGTCGAGGCCCGCCTTGCGGTAGCCGAGCGTTACCGCCGCGTTCTGCTCCTCAAACGCCGAATTGGTAATAGCATAGTCCGGCGCCCGAGCGTCACCCGCCCGCCGTAGACTTCCCTGAACCCGCCATGACACGCCGGGCAATCGCGACGAGGCATGCTGCAGATAAAGCGAGGCGGCTCCCTGATAGTTGTTGGAGAATGCATTGCCCGCAAACGTTCCGCTGAACGGCCTGGAAGGGTCGTCGGGAAGTTCGAGGGGTTCCAGTCGAATGACCCCACCGATCGCACCCGCACCGTACTCAACTCCGGCAACACCTTTCACCACTTCGATTCGAACAGGCGCAAACGGATCGATTTCGGGTGCATGCTCACCCCCCCACTGCTGTCCCTCCTGAGCAACACCCGCGTTGAGCACGAGAACGCGCTGAGAATGCAGACCTCTCACGATCGGCTTCGAGATTGACGGACCGGTCTGGAGGGTGGCGAGACCCGGCAAGTGCTCCAACGTTTCGCCGAGCGTTTGACCGCGAACCTCGTCCAGTCTGCGCGACTCGAGGACGGAAACGGACCGGGAGTCAAGCGTCAATGCATCCGTCTTCTTCGTCTCGACCAGCACTTCGTCCGTCCAGATCGGATCCTCCTCAAGTCTCGCGTCAACTTTTACATCCGCTTCGCCAACCGTTACCTCACGAATCTGAGTGCGAAATCCGACGAAAGAAAACTGAACGCGGTAGGTCCCGGGTTCGAGATGCGAGATTTCGTATCGGCCGTCCGAGTCACTAACGGCGCCGCGTTGCAAACCGGGAATAAAGACGTTTACGCCGGGCAGCGACGTCCCGTCTGTTGATCGCGTCACTCCCCAGAGCGTTTGAGAGCGGACGGTGGAAAAGGATGTCGCTGTAGCAACGAGCGCAAATACGACACGCAGCAATAGAAGTCGAGAGGTCGGAGACATATCCAGCCATAGAGTAATTCCACGAATAGCGACACGGACTGCGCTGACGCGATCCATGTTCAGCGACCAACTCCGTGACTTACACGGACTGGTCAAGTAGAAATCAGGCTATGGCTGGAGGGCCGCGGACGGAAACGACGCGCGCGTCGCGGCTGGCAAACAGAATGGAAGGTGAAGGCGAAAGAACCGCCACCAGAATCCCCGTCGAGACGGTATCGGACGCGCCAAGGACAGAAACCGAACTGTGCGTACAGAGCAGGCACGGAACCGGCGGAGCATGAGTGTTCGTGCACTCGCCACCGAAGCTCAATTCTCTGACGTCACTGGCCGCGGACGAATCGTCGTGAGCAGAGAATCGGACGTGATACGCAACGTGCAAAACGGGCAACAGGAAACTCCCGGCAAACTGCGCCAGAAGCAGTACTCTTGCCATTCGCTGCCTTGTGAGTTTCACGTCGCCGCTTTGTTGAAATCGTACAGATTCAGCCCTTGATCGGTTGTCTACCGCTCAGCTACCCGCGGGTTTCATCGCTCGCAAATCTGCGACTCTGTGTTGCGTTCGACTTCGATGCCGACCGAACTTACTGCCATTGCGGTCCCTATCGCGGCCGCTCACAACGAATTATTGGAGGCAAAACTTGGTGCACTCAAAAGCTTCGATCCTCGAGTTCTTCTCCCACATGGAATGGGCCGACGCCAGAATCTGGACGGCCATCCAGAAGCTTGGACTGACCGAACCCGACGAGAAGCTTCACCAGCTGCTCTTCCACTCGCACTTCACGCAACAGGCCTTTCTGCAGGTCTGGGAGAAGAAGGAGTTTCGGATGCGCAAGGTGGAAGAGTTCGAAACGACCGAAGAAATCAGGAGCACCGCCGTTGAGTTCTACCCTGCGGCGCGTCGACTGATCAACTCGACCGATGAACCGAGCCTGCACTCGGAGATCGTCGTACCATGGGCGAAGTATTTCGCACGCCGCTCAGAAACGGGACCGGCAAAAACGACACTCGGCGAAACGCTCGTCCAGGTGGCGATGCACACGCAGTATCACCGCGCCCAGATCAATACGCGCATCCGGGAACTCGGCGGCGAACCTCCCCTGGTCGACTACATCGCGTGGCTCTGGCTCGACCGCCCAGAGCCGGCATGGTGACGCCACACGCACCCAACGATACCGAGTGAGTACGCGCGCCTACAACAACACCAGGTACGTCAGCTTCAGGATTCCCACCCGATCCCTGAGGAGCGCAGTGGCCCTCGGGTCGAACAGGATGTCGTTATCGTCGGTGAAGTGATACGCGGTGTTGAAGACCAGGAAGAGATCGCTTCCCGGCGTATGAATCCAGTCGACGCGGATGTTTGCCTGAACGTCACGAGAGAAATTGTCATACTGAATCAGCGCCTTGGCAAACAGCTTCCGATTCACTGCTCCGAGAAGCGAGGTCGACACCGTTGTCGCCGAAAAACTGCCGTTCGCCACGGGCAGGTCGATGATCGAATAATCGACGCCCGCCTCAATGCTGAGATGTTGGGACTGGCGGAATCCGACATCTGCCTGAACGTCCGTTCGATTGCCATTAAAGAACTGACCGGTCGAAGCGCCGGCTGTCAGAAAGAGCCGCCGACTGGAATCCGTCTGGCCCACAACGCTCACCTCGCCGAAGCTGTAATCCCCGACCGGAATCGTCGCGTTGGAGCGAATTGAGAATGGATCCGTCAGCCGCTCGAACTGCCGCGAATACGTCACCTGCACCAGATCCCGTCGGTTAAAATCGGCACGAACCCGCGCGACGATCTCGGTCGACTGCTTGTCGCCGTCCTGCCCTTCGATGTACGTACCTGCCGTAACAAAAGAGAAGCGCCGGATCATCGGCAGCGCGTCCATTTTGACGATCGGCGTAAACTGCGCGTTCACGTTGTAGTCGCGCATGTCACGGCGGCGTACGAATCCGAGGGCCGGAGCATAGTTTTTGCCGACACTGGTAAAGGACGCTCCAACTCCCGCCCGGTCATTCAGAAGACGCAACCCGATGTGGCCGGCCGCATCATCGCGAACGGGGTCAGAATCCCGAACGGCGGTGTACCAAGCCGTAAACGCGCTGGAACTCCAGAACCGATAGTCCGCATCAAAACCGAGCGCCCGATTGTACTCGCCGCCCTGCTGAAGATTGGTGAAAATGGTGCCAACCGATCCACGGGCGGAAACGTTCGTCCGAATGCGGGCCACGCTGTTGTTCGCAGAACCAGATGACAGAAGATCCCGCATCCTATCGCCGGTCTCGATGTTCAGCAAACCGACCGAAAATCTCCCCACCTGACCCGTCATTCGCGCACCGGCAAGGATCTGATCCGTGAGTCCAATCCGGCGCGAAAAGAAGGTTTGTGTCGAGCGTGCATTTCCGTGCTCGAAAAGTCCGCTGCGCTCCAGAAAGAACTCACGCTTTTCCGGGAAGAAGAGACTGAATCGCGTGAGGTTGAGCTGAACGTTGTCCGCCTCAACCTGCGCGAAGTCCGTGTTGACGGACAAGTCGATGGTCAGATT
>JAGQWL010000111.1 GCA_020437385.1 Bacteroidota bacterium | reverse complement strand
CATACCGGATCCACTTGTGCGCGAAAACTACGTTCGCCGGGCAAGCGACGTAATGGGAATACCGGATCTGACCATCTACGAAGTGCTCGACGGCATCCGAAAGCAACGACGGCCGGGTCGGCCACGGCGAAGACCGTCGGAAGAACGTGCGGATCAGGATTTGGAAATCGGCGATCGTAGCGATTCGGTATTGTCGCGGGCGCCGCTTCCGGAAGAGAAGACGCTGCTGCGACTTATGCTTGAGTACGGTGCGCCGATCGTTGAATTCGTCCTGTCGAATATGTCGCTGGAGGAGTTCACTGAGGGACCGAGTCGAACAGTGGCGGCCGCCCTGCTGGAGATGTACCAGTCTGGTGTTGTCGACAAGCGGAAGCTGCTCGACGGATCACTGGGCGACGTGGCCCGAAATCTTTCGGCGGAAGTGCTCCTGGATGTCCACGAACCGTCGTCCAACTGGCAGAAGAAGAACATCCAGGTACCGCGCATTCACGACGACCCGCGGGAGTCGGCCACAAGCGCAATGACACTTCTCAAACTTGACCGCGTCGACGCTGCCATCGCAAACGAAAAAATGCTGTTGCGGCGCACATCCGGGGATCGCGAACACGTCCGGACCGTACAGTCGAGAATTATCGAACTGCAGCAGATGCGTAAGGAAATCGAGTCTCGGCGCTATCTGTCTTCGGCTGATCTGTCAGATTGAATTCACCGCTGGCGACGGTGCGCTTCAAACGTCGAATGGAATCCGAAAAGAATGATATGGCCCCGGTGATGCACGTTGCCCGTAATGCCGGCGATGTACCGGACTCCTTTACGGCGCCGTTTCAGGCCTGGCGCATTCCGTCCGCGTATCCGATGGAGGATCTGGATACGGGGGATCTAGTTGATTTTTCTGACAGCCGGCTGTTTTTCAATCGAGAGCTCAGCTGGCTCGATTTCAACTGGCGGGTCCTGTGTCAGGCGTTGGACGAACGAATGCCCCTCCTGGAGCGGGCACGATTTGTGGCTATTACGGCGTCGAATCTCGATGAGTTCACGAGGAAGCGTGTTGGCGGATTGAAGCGACAGGCTGCAGCCGGTGTAACGGCGCTTTCCCCGGATGGCAGGACTCCAACGGAGCAGCTCGCACTCATTCGTGACGCGACGCATCTGCTTCATGCCAGGATGACCGAGTTCTTCGAGGCCGAGCTGAAGCCCTTGCTTCGAAGCGTCGCCGACGTGCATTTGTGCGACTATTCTGAACTTGTCGACAGCGAGAAGCGCTGGTTGAAGGATCGATTCCTCACCGAGATCTTCCCGATTCTCACTCCGCTCGCGGTCGATCCTGGACATCCATTTCCGTTTATTTCGAATCAGAGCCTGTCGCTCGCCGTTCAGCTCCGTCATCCGGTGAAGAAGACAGAGCACTTTGCGCGCATCAAGGTGCCGACGGGTAGAGGCCGATGGATGCAGCTGCCCGGCGAAAAGCGGTTCATCCCGCTGGAGCAGGTTATTGCGGCAAACGTCGAGGAGCTGTTCCGCGGCATGATCATCGATGGCGTCTATGTATTCAGAATCACGCGAAACGCGGATGTCGCACGGCACGAGGAGGAGGCCGACGACCTCGTTGAGATGATCTCTGAGGAATTGCGCGAACGACGATTTGCGCAGGTAGTGCGACTCGAGATCGAACGCAACGCGGCGCCGATGGTCGTTGAGTTGCTGTGTCGCGAGCTCGACCTCGAGCAGGAAGATGTCTACGAGGTCGACGGAATGCTGGATCTGTCCGATTGCACAGCGATCGCAAATCTGGATCTTGCTGATCATCGGTTCGAACCGTGGGAGCCGGTCGTTCCTGAACGAATGATCGCCCAAACCGATGACCGCGATCTCGCAGATATCTTCTCCGTCATTCGGGAACACGATCTGCTCGTGCATCATCCGTATGAATCGTTTTCGGCAACGACGCTTCGCCTGACCGAAGCGGCTGCCGAGGATCCTCGTGTACTCGCGATCAAGCAGACCCTGTACCGCACTTCGCAGGACTCGCCGAATGTTCGGGCGCTCGTTCGGGCGGCCGAGGCCGGGAAACAGGTTGCGGTCCTCGTAGAGGTGAAGGCACGGTTCGATGAGCAGAACAACATGGAATGGGGCCAGCAGCTCGAGGCCGCCGGTGTCCATGTGACCTACGGTGTTGTTGGCCTCAAGACGCATTGCAAGACAACGGTCGTGATGAGGCAGGAAGATCATGGTCTACGCGTTTATACGCACATCGGCACCGGCAATTACAACGCCACCACGGCTCGTCTCTACACGGACTTCGGTCTGTTCACGTGTGACCCGGTCGTCGGTCGCGATGTCACAAACCTCTTTCATTTTCTTACCGGCTATTCTCCCGAGCAGCAGTACGAACGCCTCATCGTCGCTCCACGGGATGCGCGACGAATGTTTGTCGACCACATTCGAAATGAGATCCGGCAACACGAAGAAACGGGCCACGGACTGATCATGGCCAAGATGAATGCCATGGACGACCTCGAGATTATACGGGAGCTCTATCGGGCATCTGCTGCCGGCGTCAAGATCGAACTCGTCGTCCGTGGTCACTGCCGACTTCGACCGGGCATTCCGGGTGTCAGCGAAAACATTCGGGTTGTGTCCATTCTGGGCAGATTTCTTGAACATTCACGTGTCTTCTATTTCCACAACGGCGGAAGCCCGCACGTGTTTATCAGCAGTGCGGACTGGCAGCGGAGGAACCTTGATGATCGCGTCGAAGCAGCTGTTCAGGTTCTCGACTCGGAGGCCCGGCAGCGATTAATCGATGTTCTGATCCTTGCTATCGAAGACCACCGGCAGGCCTGGGATCTTGGCAGTGACGGAATTTACCGGCTAAGGACTCCGAGAAGTGATGCCGAACGCCGCGGCTACCAGGAGCGGCTCATGCAGATGGCGCGACTAAATCAGGCTACGGTGCTCTCGTGAAATCGGGTGCGCCAGTCTCACTCGACCACCTTCGATCGGTCCTGAGCAATGTTTCGTTTGAAGGGGTGCCTTCGGTCTACCTGATTCTGGAGAAACCAGCTCCGGGTGTTCACCAGGTAGTAGACGCGGCAACCGTCCGAGCAGGATGGGGGCTGGAGAATGACCACCCCCGGAAGGATTTTTTCCGAGGCGAACGCGTGTTGGGGCGGCAGGTATCGGCCATCAGTCGTGAGTTCTGTGCAGCGGCCGGGATCGACTGCACCACAATCGGAGACAACCTTGTCACATCCGGTATCGACCTGCGCACCCTTCGACCGGGGGATCGTCTCCTGATGGGATCGGCAGTTCTTGTTCGATCGCAGCCGAGACACCGTCCGTGCACGCTCTTTCGCGAGCGGACCAGTGCTGCGATCTACCAGGTTGCTTTCGACGACGACTGGCGAGGAGCGCTGTTTGACGTGGTCACGGGCGGAACGATTCGCGTGGGCTCGGAAATAGCTCGGGTCCTCCCGGATTCTGAGGAGTGACTGAATCAATCGGCAGGTAGGGAAGACGTCGAAATGCCGGCAGACGGGCCAGCGGTTTGTCGCTGACACGTGATCTGGCGGCCTCTGCGGCCGCGACAAGTCGCTTGTAGTTGCCCGCGCGCCACACACGACGATGAAGCCGTATGACGTTGTACTGCATCCTGTTGAACCACGTCGTGTGCTCTCTCAAGCGCGACTGAAATTCAAAGTACAGCGAGTCCAGGCTGGCGACGCCGGCGTCGGTGAATGAAAAGTCTGCGGCACTGGCAACCAGACGATCGTACCGATCGTCCATGCTCATGCGTTCGCCGTCCGAATAAAACGGCTCGTGCGTCCACTGTTGCGTGCGGCGAAGGTCAAACCAGTCCATACCACGCTGTGAGAGACGTACGGCCATCCCACGCGGAAGGAAGAAGCGCACGGGCACCCCGTCGGATGTTGCGGTCAGCCTGATGTCGGCCCTTTCGGGAACAACCCCAGACGGGATTTCGGGAAGTGCGATGTGCGGGTTTAGCCGCCGGAACCGCTGATACGTGGTTGAGTCTTCGGACGACGTGCGCCAGTCCGTCGGGCCCGCAACGGAGTCGGCCGCCGCAAGAAGGTCGCTCAGGAACAGTGAGATTCCTTTTTTCAATGAGACCTGCTCGACGATCCAGGTGTGCGAGGTATCTATTGGGAGGTCGTCGGTCGCGGCCAGCGCTCCGAAAACCGAGGGCACATAGTTTCGTGAGGTCGGGCCGAACGTGGTATTGTCCGAAACCTGGTCGAAGCCCTCGGTCAGACCCCAAAGGTAGGCCGTCACAACATCTGAATACTCGTTGAACACGTCGTTCTGTTCATCCAGATACCGTTCATACAGGCGGAAAACATTGAAGGGTCCGGTATGGTACGCGGAGATCCCCGGAATCTCGTCGCCCATTGCGTTGGAGTAGGCCTTCGCAACCGTAAATGCTGCCTCCATTGAGATGAGCGGGTGCATTTCTTCCTGAACCAGTATCGATCGCCCGGTTGCCGTCCTGAGATGGTAGTGACGGACGCCAAGCTCTCGCAGAATACTCGGCATCAGTTGATACCGACTGCGGGCGCCAACTCGCGAGATCAGCTTGTCGTTATTGAATGTTTCGACGGTGCCAATTTCGGCGGTGAGCAAGCTCAGGTTCAGCGCGCGAGCAAGTCGTACCTCATGTTCGACAACGGGTAGTTCGCGCTGCCTCGCCTCAAGAATTTCGTTGCGGCGGCCCCATTTGACGGTGATAAACTCACGGTCGAGGCTGTCCCGGAGGGCCTTAACAATCTCAGAGGTAGTTTGTCTTCGAAGCCGATCCACCTGATTCCAATCAGCAAACCCGGACCGTTCGTACTCTGCACGCGCGGAATCAAGCGTAACAATTGAAACGAGCCCGCCGTCTCGATTGTCGACCACGCGCAGGGTGAAGTTGTCGTCGATGCCCTGGCGCACAGCGTAAAGACCGATAAGGTCCTGAAACTCGCGAGCAATTCGAGCGGTGACGCGATCGGGCGTGCGACTCTGGTCTGAGAGGTAACGGTCGTATACACGGAGCGGGTGAATGTCCGTATCGCGCAGGAGGAGATAGTCCTTGCTTTCAGTCGATGGTGTTGCGACCTCGACCGCGGGCGGGACATTGCCCGATAGCACGACACCGAGAATCCCGATAACCATCCCGAAACGCAGAACGGAGGTCCTGCCCGACGACGAACCCGCGTCGTGGAGTGGTTTCTGGGGGGCTATTTTGTCTCCTGATTTTGCCAAGTTTGTCAACCCTGGACGATTCGGGCGATCAGCAGGTTCGTCGTAGCTGAATATCGCGCAAATTCGCGATCGGCGCTTGTGCTGTTTTACTTGTTGACCGACCCATTCGCTGCCGATCGACAGCGGCGGCTCATCGAGCATCTACCGCCGGACCCATTAGTATCGGCAATAATGTGAGACGACGTTACTGAAGGCGTCGTTCCGCCGCAAGGCCTGCCAGGTCGACGAATTGCCGAAAGAGCCTCGGTCCTACATCGGGTAGCTGCTCGGGGTGAAACTGTACGCCAACAATGCGACCGTCATCGTTCTCTACAGCTTCAACGACGCCGTCGGGCGCGCGTGCGCTGACGATCAGGCCCTTGCCGCAATCCCGAATCGCTTGAACGTGTCGCGTGTTGACAACCACACGTCCGGTGCCCAGTGACGCAGCCAACGAGGAGCCAGCTGAAACGGCAACCTCGTGCGTCGTTCCGCCTCGCGATTTGCTGTGGGTCGTTACTCCGTCACACTGGTTTTCAACATCCGCGAAGATCGTTCCCCCGAGAAGCGCATTTATCAGCTGCATTCCATAACAAATGCCCAATATCGGTTTGTCCGACGAGAGAAAGTGCTGAAGCATCCATTTGTCGGAGCGGACGCGGATGGGGTCGGTTTCATCGATGTCGTCTGGGAGTACTCCGATGAGGCCGTCGATCACAGCGGGGCCGCCAGTGACGATAAGCCCGTCAAGTTGATCTGCGAAGGCGTGCGACAATTCTTCCGACGCGAGCTGCGGCACGATGCAAGGCAGCCCTCCAGCTGCTTCCACCGACCGGACATACGCGTGGTCCAGTCGCTGTTCACCCTCGTTCAGCGAGGTCGTGATGCCGATCAGCGGGGGACGTAGGTTAGATGACATCGGTCAGTTTGATGCGGCTGGAATTCGTTCGATGGGTAATCGGTAATCCGATTATGAGGTAATCGTCGAGAAGCGTCCGAGCATGGATGGTCGACTCGAGGTCGTTGTTGACGTACTCACGTACTCGATTGCGGATGGTTTGGTCGTGCGGCGAGATTGTCGATGAGCTGCCATGAATGGCCTTAATTGTCGATCGACCGCGTTCACTGGCCAAACGGATCGTGCGTGCGAACACGCTGACTGCCGCTTCGACCGTGAGACCATGGAGATCGATTGTGACAGTAGATCCGTCGTCGGTCAAGGAGGGTCCACGCATCCAGTTATCACGCGTCGCCCTGGAGGACGACATTTTCACGACCAAAGAGCCGGGACATGCCGTGCATCAAATCGGGCGTGGGTTCGACTACGTACTTGCGGCTGTGGATCCGCTGTGGCTCAGGCAGGTCCGGCAGGTCGATGTCGAAATAGAGTTTGCACTTACCTCGGTTCGCATCACAGAGGTCGCGGAGTTCCGAAATTTTGGCGCTATCCATGTCGTCGTCGGTCACTCGCAGTACGATCGACTTGACGAGCTGGTCGCGGACTTTCCACATCGGCAGTATGTCCTGCACGATGACCTTCAGGCTCCCGCCCCTCATCTCAGGAATACCGCGAACGAGAACGATCTCATCGACCTGTAGATAGGTTTGAATACGGTCCAGTACGGCCGCAAAACAGACCAGCTCTGCCTGTCCGGTGAAATCCTCCAACGTGCCAAACGCAATGGGTTTCCCGGTTCGGGTCGTTCTCCGTTGAACGTCCGTGATGATGCCGCAGAAGCTCTGTGTTGGTCGCTGATCCGGCTGTCCGTACCGATTTCCAGCCTCTTCTGGTGACGGAATATCCTTTTCTTCGAGGCGGCCGAGCTGGGCCGACGAAAACGCTCTTGCCTCGGCCCTGTACGCATCAAGCGGATGACCGGAGACGTAAATGCCGATCAACTCGCGCTCCTCCTTAAGGATGTTCGCCTTGGACCACGGGTCAACCACGGGCATCGTTGGCTCACCGAGGGACTGCGAGGGTTCGTCTCCACCAAAAAGGGAGCTTTGGCCTGCGGCGGCCTCGGCCCGCCGAGCCTGCCCATACTGTACAGCCAGTTCAACCGATTCGACAATCTGGGCACGATGACCGCCGAGTTCGTCGAGGGCGCCGACCCGCGCCAAACTGTCGAGAGCTTTCTTGTTTACGGTCTTCAGATCGATCCGCTCGGTGAGGTCAAAGAGAGACGAGAAGGGGCCCGACTCGGTTCTGACCGCTTCCAGGTTCTCGATGGCGGCGTGGCCAATTCCCTTGATCGCTCCAAGGCCGAATCGCACCTTCTTGTCCTCAACCGTGAAGCGTTCGGACGAATGGTTGATTGACGGCGGGAGGAGATCAATTCCCATTTTGTTTGCTTCGTCGAGGACCACCGAGAGCTTGCGCGTGTCGCCCATTTCGTTTGTCATCGCCGCGGCCATGAAGGCTTCGGGGTAGTGCGCCTTCAAGTAGGCAGTCTGGTACGCGACGATTGCGTACGCAGCCGAGTGCGACTTGTTGAAACCATATCCGGCGAACTTCGCCATCATATCGAAAACGTCGGAAGCAACTTTTTCTTCGACGCCGCGCTCGATCGCGCCTGATACGAAGATCGACCGCTGCGTGTCCATCTCGGACTGTTTCTTCTTGCCCATGGCGCGCCGAAGGATATCCGCCGCTCCCAAGGTGTAGCCGCCCATTACCTGTGCAATCTCCATCACCTGCTCCTGGTACACAGGAATCCCGAACGTCGGCTGGAGGATAGGCTCGAGCATTTCGTGGGGATATTGCACCGCTTCACGTCCGTGCTTGCGGTCGACGTACGACGGAATAAGATCCATTGGACCCGGACGGTACAGGGCGTTCATCGCGATCAAATCATCAATCGTCGTCGGCTTGAGCTTGCGGAGCCATTCTCGCATTCCTTCCGATTCAAACTGGAAGATGGCAACAGTCTCCGCGCGCTGGAATATTTCAAACGTCTTTTTGCAGTCCAGCGGAATTTCGTCGATGTCGATCTCGACACCGTAGGTCTCACGGATGGTATCCAGCGCGTCATTGAGAACTGTAAGGGTCTTCAGACCGAGGAAGTCCATTTTCAGCAGGCCGAACGACTCGACCCACTTTCCGTCGTACTGCGTCGTGATGATTTCTTCGCCCGGTACCTTCCCCTTGGAAACAGAAACGGGGACGTAATCGCTCACCTTTCCCGGGGCGATGATGACGCCGGCTGCATGCACGCCCGTGTGCCGGGCAGAACCCTCCAGCACCTGCGCGTAATGCATCAGGTTGCGAATGGTGGCATCCGGTGATTTTCGCAGGGAACGGAGTTCGGGGACTTCCTTGAACGCCTGTTCCAGCGTCACCTTCACTCCGTCCGGAACGAGCTTCGCGATACGATCGGCTTCACTCAACGGCACACCGAGCACGCGCGAGACATCGCGAATAACTGACCGCGAGCCCATCGTTCCGAACGTCACGATCTGACATACGCTCTCGCGCCCATACTTCTGAACGACATAGTCGATCACCGCAGAACGCCCTCGGTCGTCAAAGTCGATGTCAATATCCGGCATCGACACGCGCTCCGGATTGAGGAATCGCTCGAAGAGCAGATTGTATTTCAACGGATCAACGTTGGTGATGCCGAGGCAATAGGCGACAAGGCTTCCTGCAGCAGACCCACGGCCAGGACCTACGCGCACGCCCAACTCACGTGCGGCCGTTGTGAAATCCTGGACGATGAGGAAGTACCCGGCGTACCCCATGGTTTTGATGATCCCGAGCTCGCGGTCCAGACGCTCGGTAACGTCCGTGGACATTTCAGGAAGACGGATCTTCGCACGCTCGTAGGTGAGGTGCCTGAGGTAAACATCTGCGTCTCCAGCGAACTCCGACGGGATGGGGAAGTGCGGCATGAGCAGCTTGTCCATCGGGATCTCGAGATCGCACTTGTCGACGATCTCGCGCGTCGTAGCCAGGGCGGCTCCGCGGACAGACGGTTCCATGAAGGAAAGCACCGCCTCCATCTGCGCCGGCGTTTTCAGAAAGAACTGGTCATTCTCAAATCGCATTCGATTCGGGTCCGCCAGGTCTTTGCCCGTCTGCAGACACAGCAGCACATCCTGCGCTGCGGCGTCTGCCTGCTCGATGTAATGGACATCGTTTGTGGCGATAACCTTGACGTTGTACTCAGCGGCCCATTTCAGCAGTGTGTTGTTGATCCGGTGCTGCTCCTCGATCCCGTGGTTCTGTATCTCCACGTAGTAGTCGTCGCCGAAGATGTCGAGATAGTCCTCGAAAACTCGCCTGGCCGCCTCCTCACCACGATTGAGAATCGCCTGGGGGACCTCACCCTGAAGGCAGCACGTGGTGGCAATCAGGCCGGATGCGTGCTTTCGGAGCGTTTCGCGATCGATTCGGGGCTTGTAGTAATAGCCGTCAGTGTAGCTCAGCGACGACAATCGGATGAGATTCTGGTATCCTTCGAGGTTTTTGCACAGCAGGACCTGATGATATCGCGTGCGGTCATTTCGGTCCGTGATTCCGGCGGGAGTGATGTAAAACTCGCATCCCACGACCGGCGTAATGCCCGCCTTCCTTGCCTTGGTGTAGAATTCCGGGACGCCGTAAAGATTCCCGTGATCTGTGATCGCGAGACCGGGCATTTCCATCTCGGCCGCACGGTCGATCAGCGAATTAATACGCGCTGCTCCATCGAGCAGCGAGTACTGGGTGTGGCAGTGCAGATGTGAAAACTCGCACATGATGAACCTGTAAGCCTGATAGTTGTCGGACGCCGTCCCGAGCAGATTCGGTCCGCTTTTTGTCCAGGCGCCCGGTTTCAAAATACCAAATCGAAAGCTCCGGTATGTCGGGACTGTGAGAAAGAAGTCCGGTGTCGCTGGATTCGCCGAGTCGATTGTTGGGCCGAACGGCATTGACTACCTTGGCGCCGGTAGGGAATCTCCTGACGATCCGATTCAAGTACAACTTGCATCTTTGCCGGGGGCTGCGACCTAACATTCCTTCGCCGTCCGGTTCATTCCGGACGCTAAACTCGTACGCGGAAATCGCGGTGTTGAGAAATGACGCGAATATTGAGAGTTCTTCCTTTGCTTGCCCTTGCCACAATCATCATTGCAGGTTGTCGTTCCGGCGACAAGACGATGGCACCTCCGGCCGAGTCTGATGACGGTTACGGTCTGGACATGGTTGCTAACGGCAAGCTGTCGTTCGAACGCTATTGTGTAAGCTGCCACGGAGCGGACGCAAAAGGTGACGGGCCAGTTGCCAGCGAGTTGGTAACGAAGCCGGCCGATCTGACGTCGCTGTCGAACAAGTATGACGGCGTATTCCCATCGGCTACTATCTATGACTACATCGATGGCCGCACGGAAGTCGCTGCTCACGGTACTCGCATGATGCCGGTCTGGGGCAACATCTGGTCCGAGCATCAGGGTGAGGACATGGTGGATCTACGCATAAGGGAGATCGTAGCATATCTGGAAACGCTGCAGGCGGATCAGAACTGAATGCCGATCCAGGCTGCTGCGGCGGGGCGAACACAGAATCCGTGGAGTTTGGGTTGATTGAAAGGGCATTGCTGTTCCTTGATTCGTATCACTGCAGTGATCCGATCTTTCTGAGCCGCCTTGGCAGGGGGCTCCGCGCGGAGCACCGGCGCGCATTCGTGATCGTCGTCGGAACAACGGAACTGATAGAGACCAGGGCCATTGGGCGGGGAGACTATGATCCCAGTGCGCCGGGGGAGCGTGAAGCGCTTGAGGGGCTCATAACCGAACTCGGCCGTCGCGTTGCCGCATCCCTGACCGAGGGTGGCGTACCGGCCGTCGCGATTCGCGGCGCGGACCGCGGTCTCGTGTCGACATCCGCCAGCTCACTGGCGGTCCGGTGGGACAAAATCGAATCGATTGCGGCGACCGGAGCGGTGACGGTGTTTGCGTCCCTCGCTAATTCGGGAAACAGCATTGTGCCCGTATCTCCGGGGAATTTAGTCGACGCGTTGGCGATGGCGTCCGGGTGGCCCGTTCTCGTGTTTCCGAAGAACGCAAATTGTGACGGAACGGGTGCGTTTCATTGGGCCCTAGACGAAACGGAGGCCAGTAGCTACTACGATTTCGAGGAAATTAGACGAATTTGCAGTCCGACGCCGGTTCTGGCGACGCACCCGGGGTGCCTCGAAAACGCGGAAATCAGCGGAAAATGGCTACCTGGTCGTAGAAGATGGCGAGAATAGCCCGAAATAGCCCGATTTGGGGCTTGCGGAGTTGTTTGCGGGGACGGTTTGTAGTAAGTTTTTGCCGTCCTGGGAGCTTTTTTGGGCCTTTTAACCGTTTCTAGCACCACCAAAATTGCAAGTGTGAGGTACACGATGAGCAGACAGTTTGAGCGTCTCCAGAACTTCGTCAACAGTCTTCAGGATGACTTCGAGAAGTTCTACGTGAAGGAGAACAAGGCTGCCGGCACGCGAATCCGAAAGTCAATGCAGGAACTCAAAAGCATTGCACAGGAAATCCGTGTCGAAATCCAGGAAAAGAAGAACGCCTCCTGATCAGCCCCTCCAATAGTAGCTGCGACTTCGGTCGTCGCTAGGTAAGTTTTGCGGCTTCGGCCGAACGGTGGACCCTCGGGTCCACCGTTTTACTATCAGCCTGTCGTTGTTGCGGTACAGTGCACCAGCGGCCAGTGATTTCAGATTTTTGCCGACGGCGCCAGCAAACGACGCCGCGGCCCCTTTAGCAACCCCAATTGGAAAGAGGAATCGTTATGAGCAAACTCGCATGGCTCGGACATAAGTGCCTCGGAGTTTCATTGTTGGCCATCCTAACCGTTCAGGTCGCGGTCGCCCAGGACGCGGAGGAAGAGGTCGTTCCCGGAAAGTGGTATAACAGCCTCGTTGCCCGACTCGCGGGATCGCAGGTAGGCTTTCAGAATTGGGCCGGTGGGGGCATCAATTCGCTTTCGGCGTCTGCCGGCCTCGACGGAAAGGCCCAAATGACCAATGCCTCACTCAAGCAAACACACGAGTTCAGACTGGGCCTCGGGGGAATCTCTCAGAATGATGAGGAACTACGTAAGGCAGAGGACATCATTGTCGCCTCGGCGACGTTCGAGTACCTCGGTGAGGGGTTCTTCAGCGAATGGCACCCGACGTTTTCGGCTGCGTTGCTGACGCAGTTCCTGGATGGATATGACTATGCGGCCGATCCGAAGGTTCGAGTTTCGGGCCTTTTTGCGCCGGGTTATGTCACCGAGTCGCTTGGTCTGACACACCAGTTCGCGCCGTATCTGTCGCAGCGGTTTGGTGTCGCCGCGAAGCAGACTATAGTGACGGCTGAGGAGCTTCGGCCACTGTACGGTAATGCTGCTGACGAGACCGTCCGTTTCGAGGCGGGTTTGGAAAGTCGCACGGACTTCGAGAAAGAGGTTGCCGAAAATGTGACCTACAAATCGTCGCTCGGCATATTCGCCGGTTTCAGCGACATCGGGCACCCGGACGTCAACTGGTCGAACTTGATTACGATGAAGGTCAACAGTTGGCTGAATGTGAACTTCGAATGGGTGACCTTGTACGATAACGACGTACTCGACAAGGTGCAGTTCCGTGAAGTACTCTCGGTCGGAGCGTTGTTCAACCTTCGGTAGCGGGCGCCATGTCTGACGCGGTATGTCCCGCTTGCCGCATTCCCGATTTCGTTTTTGCGTGAGCGTGAAATCAACGTAGACGTGGTCTGGCGTAGCGTTGCCGTTATCTGCGGCCTCGTGTTCGCGTTGTTTCTACCCGTCCCGCTTTTAGGCATTCTTCAAGCGGAGTCATCGGCCGTCGCCGCCCTTGTGGTCTATTTCGCCACAGGAGCGGCGACGGTTTTTTCGTTTCGCCGAAACGTGTCGGGGCGTTTTGTCGCCCTACGCACAGCGATTGTCGCCGTCGTCCCGATGCTGGTACTCACACTGTCACTCTTGTGGCGTCCCAACTGCGGATGGCTGCAGGGACTTGGGCTGTACTGGCTTTTTGTTGGGCCATCTGCGCTGTTGGCGGTCTCAATTGCAACATTCT
>JAGQWL010000008.1 GCA_020437385.1 Bacteroidota bacterium | reverse complement strand
GACCCGGAACAAGTCGAGGCCGTGAAGCGCGTTCTTTGGCGGACGATTGTTCGGGCAAGAGACGCCTTCGCTGGTGCGGCGCCTCTTGTCAACGAGCTTGATTCGCGCGCGGCAAGGGTGCTTCGCAGATGGCTGCTTCTGCTTCTGGAGGTGCTATTGGACGTGGAGAAGTACGGTCCAGCGGCTCTTGCAGAAAGGTCGAGACTCAGCGCGCTTCAGCGTGCTCGTGTCGTTATGCAGGCGGCATTTGGGCGAACGGGGCTGGCGAGGTAGTCGCGATGGACACCGATTCAGGATTGCTGTAACTTGGGGCCCCACATCCAGAGATACGCGTGTCCAAGCAATTCACATATAAGGAGTCCGGCGTCGATATCGATGCCGGTGAGGAGGTCGTTCGCAGAATCAAGCCGCTCGTTAGAAGCACGTTCACAAAAGGTGTTGTGACCGACATCGGCGCTTTCGGTGCTTTCTTCGCGCCCGACTTCGCCGCGTACGACGAACCCGTCCTGGTGTCGTCCGTCGACGGCGTGGGGACGAAGCTGAAAGTCGCTTTCGCCATGAACAGGCACGACACCGTCGGTCAGGACCTCGTTAACCACTGCGTCAATGACATTGCAGTTTGTGGCGCGGAACCACTCTACTTTCTCGACTACTTTTCGACCGGACAGCTCAATCAGGAGACCGCTGTTCAAGTAATCGAAGGCTTTTCTGTTGCCTGCCGTCAGAATGGTTGTGCACTGATCGGCGGTGAGACAGCCGAAATGCCGGACATCTACGAGACGGGGGAATATGATTTAGCGGGAACGATTGTCGGCATCGTGGATCGTAAAGATATCGTCGACGGTTCCCGCGTTGCAGACGGAGACCTTTTGATCGGAGTGGCATCGACCGGACTGCACACGAACGGTTACTCGCTGGCGCGAAAGGTTCTCCTCTCGCGTTTCGGCGTGGACGACTGTCCGGACGAACTGGCCGGTCGCAGCGTCGGCGACACACTGTTGGATATACACCGCTCCTATCTTGGTGTGATCCGGTCAATCAAGTCGAGATGTAACGCCTTTGTGCACGTCACAGGCGGAGGGATTCCAGGAAACACGCCTCGCGTCCTTCCGGAAGGACTCGGTTTTGAGGTTGATTACGAAGCGTGGCCGCGTCCGGAGATTTTTGCTTTGATTAAGACCATCGGAGACGTACCGGAGACCGACATGCGGCGCTCCCTGAATCTTGGAATCGGCCTAATCGCCATTGTTTCGCCCGACGAAAAGGACGCGGTGCAGAAGATTCTGGCAGAGGCTGGAGAGACCTTCTGGGTTATCGGCCGAATCACTTCGAAGAACTGATACTCGATTTGCGTGTATACGCGGCATGGAAACGATTGCTGTAATTGTCCTGCTGAGTTACCTGGCTGGTTCTATTCCGGGAAGCCTATGGGTAGGGAAGGTGCTTCACGGGATAGACGTTCGCAATCACGGAAGCGGGAATATGGGCGCTACCAACACGTTTCGCGTGCTGGGCTGGAAGGCCGGCGTCCTTGCAACGCTCGTTGATGTCGGCAAAGGCCTCCTTGCGGCGGGAGTCATTGCGACAATCCGGCTCGGGCCGGAAATCCATCTACCGTTCTGGACCCCATCGGTTTTTTACCAGATGATTGCCGGCGTTTCGGCCGTGGTTGGCCATATGTTTCCGGTCTTTGCAAATTTCAGGGGTGGAAAGGGGATGAACACCTCGGCCGGTGTCCTGTTTGCGATCACTCCCTATTCGATGTGGATCACGCTGCTCGTGTTTGTCATCGTACTGCTCTCGACGCGGTACGTGTCTTTGGCTTCACTTTTTGCTGCCGTCGCGTTTCCGACAACCGTCGCAATCCGCAAGTACGTTTTTGGGATTGATCGGCTTGACGCATCCATCTTCGTCATCAGCGTCCTCATCTGCTTTGGTCTGATCTACGCGCACCGATCGAACATCGGTCGGCTGCTTCGCGGCACGGAGAATCGTGTGCGGCACTTTCGGCCGTCATCGGGGATGCGCGGGCGGGGCGAACTTGGCTGACGCTGTCTAGTCAGACTTCCGACACATCGACGATTGTAAAACGTGAGCACTTCAATTGAGGACCCATCGAGTCCCGACGCTGAACATCCGTCCGACATGGGACGTGTCGCCGTAATTGGTGCGGGGAGTTGGGGAACTGCTCTGGCGATCAGTCTGGCAACGACTGGCCATTCCGTTCGCATGTGGGCCCGCAGGGACGTCAGCGCGCAGTATATGCAGGCGGCCAGACGAAATCCGACGTATCTGCCAGGCATTCATATCACCGATACGATCGACATATCGGCGGATCTCGAATGGGTAGTCGACACGGCTGACTTCTGGGTCATCGCTACGCCGTCGCATGCGGTCCGCTCGGTCGCCGAAAGGCTCAGCACGTTCACCCGCGACGACCTCGTCGTCGTCTCGGTTGCCAAGGGGATAGAGAACGACACGTTGCTCACGACATCCCAGGTCTTGTCCCGGACACTCGTGAATCTTCCGAAGTCGAACATCGCCGTTCTCTACGGGCCGAGCCACGCCGAGGAGGTCGCCACGAATGTGCCGACGGCCGTTGTTGTGGCATCGCACAACCTCGAGACGGCAAGGAAGGTGCAGGGACTGTTCATGTCTGAGCGACTCCGCGTCTATATCAATCGTGATCTCATCGGGGTCGAAATTTCGGGATCTGTAAAGAACGTCATGGCGCTTGCGGCCGGGATGGCAGACGGAATTGGATATGGTGACAACGCAAAAGCGGCTCTACTGACACGGGGTATGGCCGAAATTCGGCGCCTTGGTATGGCGATGGGTGCCGATCCTACGACATTCTCGGGTCTCGCCGGAATTGGCGACCTCGTTGTAACGTGTAATAGTCGACACAGCCGAAATCGCTACGTCGGGGAACAGATCGGAAAGGGCCGAACGCTTCACCAGGTGCAATCAGAGATGGACATGGTCGCGGAGGGGGTGCTGACGACCCGCTCCACTCGCGCTCTCGCAAGAAAGTACAACGTCGAGATGCCGATTACGGAAGCCGTATACGGTATCTTGTTTGAGAACAAAAAGCCCCGTGAAGCCGTCTACGAACTGATGACGCGCTCCCCCAAACACGAGGACCAGTTTCCGGATTCTCTGGACGGAGAACCTGACTGACTCCTTCCACGGTACGCGTCTCCACCAGTTGCAGATTTGCAGGACATGAGCAGGGAAGAGCTAGACAGGCTCGTCGCCCTCGGCGAGAACGCTTTCGTCGAATTCAAGCAGCGAGTACCCGAGGCCATGCGCTTCGCGAAAGAGATAGTCGCATTCGCGAATAGTCGCGGCGGCACCGTTCTGATTGGAGTTGACGACAGCGGCGAGATACGCGGCGTGAAAGATTCCGCTGAGGAGGAATACTCCCTCGTCAACGCGATCGAAAACCACTGCGAGCCGCCAATAGGATTCACCATGTCGCGGGTCCCGGTCAGCCGCAAGCGGGAAGTAATCGTAGTCCGCGTTCTTCCAAGTCCGGAAAAGCCCCACTTTGTCCGCAATGGGGATTCGATGACCGCTTACGTTCGCGTTGCCGACCAAAGCATCGAGGCGTCACGCGAAGCCCTACGCGTATTGCGTGCCAATCCAGATGAAGAAGTTCGTTTTGAATTCGGCGAAAAGGAACTTCTACTGATGAGATACCTGGATCGCTATGGCCGCGTAACCGTCAAGCAGTTTGCGCAGATGGCAGGACTCAAGCGTAAGCAGGCGTCACACACGCTGGTACTGTTGACGAGAGCCGGGATCCTTGAGCTGCATCACGACGAGAAGGAAGACTTCTTCACGTCGGCGGCAAAAGCCGGTGCCGCGTGACGATCAGTCACCGTCGGCGAAAGCGCGAAGTAGGTCCGGGGATACATCCTGAATGCGAAGCTTGACCAATTGGTCGGCTGATGGACGATAGCCCATTTTTCTGATCTCCGATACGAAGTCAAGCGTGACGTCGTGAATAGACATGTCGATGAGCTTCGAAAGCGGTATGTCCGAGTAGCCGAGTTCGGCAAGGCCTTCGATATACGTTTCGTCCACGTCATGGATCGACAGCGACACGAGTTGATCGACCGTCGCGCGTCGGTATCCTAATCGCTGGAGCGCACCGGCAAATTCAGGACTGACGTCGTGTATGCTCAGCGAGATCGCGTCGTCTGGTTTCTGAATGGTGTAACCAAGTGCTGTGAAGCCGCGAATGAAGTCGCCATCAACGTCGTGGATCGCAAGCGACACAACGTTTGAAGGCGTAAGCGGCCCAAGGCCGCTGGACTTCAATTCGGAAACGAACGACCTGGACACGTCGTGGATCCGGAACGATATGGCCTCGTCCGCGTCAAGATTCGGAAATCCGACCGACGCCATATCACGAACGAATTCGGGTGTGACGTCGTGGATTCGCATTGATTCGTAGACGTCCAGTGTTAGATCGGAGTATCCCAGATTCCGGAGCTCCTTGATGAACGCGGTCGTCACATCATGCATTGCGAGGGAGAAGACACGTTCGTCGTCGAGACCGGGGAAGCCCAGCTTCGCCATGTCGTTCCGGAACGCAGGGTTTTCCTCGAATCGAAACGTCCCCGCTCCAACGGGCCCGTCGAACCGGCCCTCGAGATTGAACACGCCGGCCTCCCGTTCGATTCGAAACCGAACGTCGCGAAGTCCATCGTTGTTGCGCGGCACATCAAATCCGGCAAGCTCTGACCGTTTGTACACACTTCCCGTTTGCGAAAAGCCTCTCTTGCGATGCACCTGGAGCGACAGATACACCACATCCTGAAGCGTCGAATCCCATGACTTCAGATCTCCGGTCCAGGTACCGCTGACTGGCGCTCCAACCGGCGCGAGGCCACTTTTCGGACTCAACGCATTCAGGACCGACGGGTGGAACGCAAAGGCGAGGGCGATTGCTGCAAGTAGTTTGGTCATGGCTGAAATTCGATCGAAGATCGGAAAGACAAGGCGGGCGTGGTCTGCCGCCATGCAGCTTATGTTGTCCTGTTCGTGCACGTTAGCTGTGACTTGAGTCTAGTTGTCACGGAGCGACTTGATGAAGTCCGCGTCGATTCCATGACGGGCCATGTCGACGAGTTCGTCCACACTGAGCTTGCGCACGCCGGCATCCTTGAGGTCGCGGACGAAAGACGACTCGACACCATACTTCCGAAGCCGTACAATGTCCTCCGCCGGCAGGTTGGTATAGCCGGATTGGCTGAGTGCTTCTATGTACTCGCCGTCCACGCCATATCGAGCCATGGAAATAGCGTCGTCGATTGTGATGTTCTTGTATCCGTTGCTCTGAATGGACGCCAGCAATTCGGCATCCAGGCCGTAACGGGACATCTTCGTGAGTTCCTCGGTGGTGGCGTTCGTGTAACCCGCAGCACGGACAGCTGCAATGAAGTCGGCATCGACCCCATAGCGGGCCAGAGAGGCGATCTCACTGACCGAGACGTCTCGGAAGCCCATCTCGCGCAGTCGCGAGATGTATTCTGGATCTACGCCGTACCTGCTCAGTCGCTGAATGCCTTCGGCGTCGAGATCGCTCAGTCCAAGTGCTGAAAGCTCCCGGACCAGCTCTGGAGATGTTCCATAGCGCGCGAGTCCCAGAAGGTCATCCATCGACAACGTGCCTAGACCAGCCTTCTGCATTTCACGTGCATAGTCGGCGTCGAGTCCATAACGCGCAGCTTTGGCATATCGCTCAAGATCAAGTCCGCCGAAACCGGCACTCGTCATGCCTCGGACGTAGTCCGGACCTGCACCGTGACGGGCCAGTGAAACCAGATCGTCGTAGGAGGGCTTTTCGTATCCCAGCTCCTTGAGGCCGCGAATGAAGTCGCCGTCCACACCGTACTTGCGAAGACGGATGATCTGCTCGATGGTGAGCGAATCACCCACGACAAGGGGACGCCCATCCCGCTGAAACGATCTTCCGTTTACCGAGACAGCGAAGGTCGAGAGGGCCTCGCCCACGCTGGCGAAGCCGGATTCGAGATCAGACATGTCGATGTCGATGTCGGGAATGGACACTCCGATTGATCCCGCGGCAAAATCGAAATCTGGAATCTCAACAGTGAATTCAGGAATGTCGATGTCGATCGGCGGAATTGCGAAGTCGACGTCTGGCTCCTGAACGTTGATCTCGGGAATATCAACTACGACGGGAGGAACCTGCACGTCAACCGGGTCGACGTGGACTGTGTAGCGACTCTGTCGACCGGGTTCGGCGGTTTGGGCTCGCGCCGGAGAGAAGGCGGCAAGCGGAACTGCGATCAAGGCGACCAGCGCGGAGGCGACGTATCGGTTGGCCGCGGTTCCCTGACCGCGTTCCTGTTTTGGGTTTAGTATGGCTAGCATTCGATTTTCCAATTGTGTTTTGCGGGCCATTGCAAGTGTTGCAGGAGTGGTCCAGTTGACGTTCATATACGATTGCGCGGTGTCGAGCAGCGTCTTGGCGTAAGAGGACGCACGTGTACCTGCAAGCAGCACCGCATCATCGGCAGCTCGCTCTCTTTCCGTGACCATGCGGGAAGCGACGTGCCACACGAACGGATTGGGCCAGTACAGGGCGCAGGAGAGCTGGGTCAAGAAATGCGTGAGACAGTCTCGGCGCTTCACGTGCGCCAACTCGTGAAGGAGCACCGCGCGCCGCTTGTCGGCCGACCACTCTGACGCTGACTCAGGCAGGAGGATGATCGATCGACGGATTCCAGCATTGAGCGGAACGATCGACAAATCCGACCACCGGAGGGCAATCCTGTCGGTGACGCCCATCTGGTTCTGGAGGTCTTCCAACTCGAGTTGCCAGTCGTCCTCATCCACGATTCTGGAGCGGCGGACAAGACGCGAGACACCCAGGTGGGAAATTGCCACGCGCATCAAGGCAAGCACAGCGCCAACCATCCAGACGAGAAACAGCCATTGTGTTGCCGAAACAGACAAGGGATCGAACTTTCGAACGGCCTGTGCGATTGTGTCGACAGCGTCAGCGACGATGCTGCCGGCTGGAGCGGAAGCATTCGGTGTGGAGGGCAGCACGTCGTCGGAGCTCCTGGCTTTGGCTGAGAGCGGAGACGGGACGGGAGCGGGTGCCGAACTGGCTGAAACCTCAGGGGTCTCCGTCTCGCCGGATGCGCTCCACAGTGACTCAGTATCTGCGGGGTGCGTCACTTCTGTCGCCGGCAGCAACTCGACCCTCCAGGCGGGAAGGATCAGCGTCAGGAGCGGCAGCAGAAGGACGGCCGCGACGCCCGAGAAGAGGACGCGGTATCGAACCGTAGCGGAGGCGGATCGCAGCAACATTGAGACGCCGCCCACGAACGCGAGAATTACGATACTCTTCAACAGAAGGGGGAAGAGGATTCCGGATTGACTCGTTACGACGTCGACGAGACTTTCCAGGTCCGATATCATTGTTGAAATCTGCATGGTCGTTTCGAGTTAGATGCCCGCGTCGCGAGCTTCGTCAATAAGTTTCGCGAGTCGAGAAAGTTCGTCGGATGAGAACGTGCTCTCGGTACCAGATAGCAGAGCGGCGACGGCCTTCTCGGCGGAGCCGTCAAAGAAGGCAGATATCGTGTACTCCATTGCTGAACGGCCCGCATCCTCGACCGGAACACTTGGCTTGTAGAGATACCGTGCGCCTTCCTTTTCGTGGATGAGGTGCCCCTTTTCTTCAAGTATGCGCAGCATCGCACGCACACCGGAATACGAGGGCGGGTTCTCAATTCCCTCCATCACTTCTGCGGCGGTTGCCTGACCGCGGCGGTACACGAAAGAGAGGATCTGCCGTTCACGACGGCCGAGCTCCATCGGGTTGTGTCCGGACTGTTCCGGTGTGGGACTGCTCATCTGGGATTGCGACGTTTCGTTAGAAGACGCGTGCTAGAATAGTAGCACCCTACGAGCAACATACCGTCTGGTTGCGCCCCGTGCAACAAAAATGCTAAAAAAGTTGCACGATGTGTCGAACGGCGTCAAATCGCCCTGGGGAAAGTCGCAATAGCCGTTTTGGCGGCGCGCGACGGTGTGTCGATACGGGCGTGTTGGCTCAGGCGACACAGCGTGATGAAGTGCCACAGAAGTGCTATTTTGAGGTCCCACCGTCTTCAATTCTGCGCAGACTGCGACGCAGTCGGCGAAGATAGCCGTTATTGTTTCACATGATTGAAGTTGAGTCGATACCGCTCCACGAAACAGCGCGGGAGCGCTATCTGAACTACGCCCTGTCGGTCATCACGAGCCGGGCACTGCCAGACATCCGCGACGGCCTCAAACCGGTTCAGCGCCGGATTCTCTATGCGATGTACGCCAGCCTCCGGCTGTATCCGGACGGCAGGCATCGAAAGAGTGCCACGGTCGTTGGCGACGTGATGGGCAAGTACCATCCGCATGGAGACTCCGCGATCTATGACGCGATGGTTCGGATGGCGCAGTCCTTTTCGCTTCGGATGCCGCTGGTAGATGGTCAGGGAAATTTCGGCTCACTGGACGGTGATCGGCCCGCGGCTATGCGGTACACGGAGGCGAAGCTGCTTCCGCTGGCGATGCGGATGATCGAGGAAATCCGCAAGGAGACCGTCAACTTCAGACCCAACTTTGATGGAACACTGTCCGAGCCCGTCGTTCTGCCCGCACAGTTTCCCAACCTGCTCGTCAACGGCGCGACCGGCATTGCCGTCGGCATGGCGACGAATATTCCACCGCACAATCTGGGTGAGGTGCTTGATGCGCTGATTTACATGGTCGATTCGCCGAATGCCCGACTCGACACACTGATGCGTTTCATCAAAGCGCCGGATTTTCCTACGGGCGGACGAATCCTCAACACGGAAGAGGAACTGCGCCAGATCTACGAAAACGGCGAAGGGGCAATTGACGTTCGCGGCGAATACGAGGTAGTCGGGAGAAAGCAGATCGTTATTCATTCGATTCCTTACACCGTTACAAAATCTGCGCTCATTGAGTCCATCGCCGAACACATTGTGTCGGAGAAGGTGCCGCAATTGATTGACGTTCGTGATGAATCAACGGACGACGTGCGTATCGTGCTGGAGGTGAAGAGGGGTGCCGATCCTGAAGCCGCGATGGCGTACCTGCTGAAACACACCGCCCTCAAGAATCGCTTCCACGTTAATCTGACGTGCCTGATTCCGAATGACGGCACTGACGTGTGTTCACCAGCAAAGGTGGACCTGAAGAGCATTCTTCAGCACTTCCTCACGTTTCGAATGGAGGTTGTGGTTCGCCGCCTGACACATGACCTTGAGCAGCTCGAACGGCGCATCCACATCCTCAAAGGTTTTGAGAAGATATTCGATGCGCTTGACGAAGCGATCAAAATCATCAGGGCGTCGTCGGATCGGCAGGATGCGGGGCAGCGCCTCATGCATCGCTTCCGATTGGACCAGATACAGGTGGACGCGATCCTTGATACGCGACTCTATAAGCTGTCCAAGCTGGAAATTGATGCCATTCGTCGCGAACTCGAGGAGAAGGAGCTTCAGGCCAAAGAGCTTCGGAAGCTCTTGAAAAGCGAGAAGCTCCGCTGGGCCCTGATTAAGGATGAGCTCAAATCGATCCGTGCGGAATTCGCGGACGAGCGTCGTACGACGGTTGCTGGTCCGGACGAAGAGATTACCTATTCCGCAGAGGACTACATCATCGATGAGGATGTGTCGGTAATCGTCACGCGGGATGGTTGGGTCAAGAGGCAGAAGTCTTACACTGATATCAAGAGTATTCGTGTTCGCGATGGCGACGAGGTAGGATGGGCCCTCGCGGGATCAACACGGGCGACCGTCGGATTCTTCAGCAGCCTGGGGCGCGCCTACACAATTCGGATTGATCAGCTACCAAGTACAACGGGCCACGGTGTTCCGATTCAGAAGCTTTTCGATTTTTCGGACCATGAACGGGTTGTTGGAGTCGTTTGCTTTGACGAGCGCTTTCTGCCCGCGGCCAGTGCTGAGCCGTCTAATGAGATGGAGCTCTTTTACGAAGACGATCCGGAGGCGGTCGGACCGTACGTTGTTGCCGTTGCCTCCACCGGACTTTCGCTGCGCATCCCCGTTTCCCTGTTCTTGGAACCGTCAACCAAGAACGGCCGCTACTTCATGCGGTTGAAACAGGGCGAATCCGTCGTTGCTGCGGAGCTTTCCTCCGGTGACGAAAATGTCTGCCTCGCGTCCCAGAACGCCTTCGTACTGATCTTCCCTGTGAATCAAATTTCCGCCGTCAAGTCGGCAGCAAAAGGCGTTATCGCGATGCGTGTGGGAAAGGGTGACAGGCTTGTCGGGTTCACCCTGTCGTCGGCGGCAAGACAGGGCCTGGTCGTCGAGACGTCCAGAGGACGACAGGAGGTTGTGCGTCCGACCAAGTACGACGTGACAAACAGGGGGAACAAAGGGAGAGAAATCATCAAGCGCGGGTCGATCTCGCGAGTCGTACTCGAACCAATCGAAGTACGCTTCGAAAACTCTTGACAGGAAGGTACAGTCAGCCAATGGCGACATCAGCATCCAAGAAGCGGTCTACCAGCGCGACGAAGAAGAAGGCACGAGCAGCGAAGTCAAGTGGTACCGCGGGACCGGGCAAAGGCAAGTCCGCATCGCGGACACCGAAGAACACGAACAGCCCGAACGGGAAGTCTGCCTCCCGAACGAAGCAATCCTACACCGGAAAGGACATCCAGGTGTTGGAGGGTCTGGAGCCGGTGCGCAAGCGACCCGGGATGTATATCGGCGGTACGGGGAAACCCGGCCTGCACCACTTACTCTGGGAAATCGTCGACAATGCGGTTGATGAAGCCGCAAACGGTTATGCATCGCAGATTGATGTCACGCTTCATGCAGACGGCAGCAGCGTAACCGTCACCGACAACGGTCGCGGAATACCGGTTGATATGCATCCAACCAAGAAGATCCCGACACTGCAACTGATACTTACGACGCTTCACTCAGGCGGCAAGTTTGACAGCTCGAACTACATTACATCGGGCGGGCTTCACGGCGTAGGATCATCTGTTGTGAATGCCTTGAGTGAGGAGATGGTTGCGACCGTCAAGCGGGACGACAAGACCTATGAGCAACGCTATCGCCGCGGAAAGGTCGCCTCGAAGCTGAAGACACTCGGCAAATCAACGCGTGGATCCGGAACCAGCATTTTCTTTCGTCCCGACAGTGAAATCTTCGAATCGGTCGAGTTCGATGCAGACCTGATTGCGGAGCAGCTCGAGGTCAAGACCTATCTCAATCGCAATCTGAAGATTGTGTTCAGGGATGACACCGCCGGCAAGCGATACGAGTATCATCATGAGGGTGGAATTGAGGAGTACCTCGGCAAGATTCTCGGCGACGTCAAAACACGCGCAGTCCATCCAGATTGCTTTCTCCTCCGGCAGGACGAGTTACGAGATGGAGCTCGGGTTGAGATCGCGCTTCAGTGGACGGAGCTTCCCCGAGAGCACATCGTGTCGTTCGTTAACGGCATTCCCACCCGGGACGGCGGTACGCACGAGGCCGGTGTGAAGGAGGCCGTTCGTGCTGCCGTGAAGGCGTATATGGATACGCACGACCTCGTTCCATCCAAGATGGAGGTCACGGCTGACGACATTCGCGAGGGCCTCGTCGCTGTAGTCAATCTGTTCATGGTTGATCCACAGTTTCAGGGCCAGACGAAGGACAAATTGAACAACCCTGGTGCCCGGTCGCTGGTTGTGAGTGCGTTGCGACTGGATCTGGAACAGTATCTGATTGCGCGGCCTTCGACTGGTGACGCAATTGCCGCTCGGGTTATCCAGTCGGCGCGAGCCCGGCTGGCGAGTCGCGCCGCCGTGCAGTCGGTCCGGAGCAAACCCAGCGTCTCGCATCGGCTGAACCTTCCCGGGAAGCTTGCCGACTGCTCGTCGACCAACCCCGCCGAGAGTGAGCTCTTCATCGTGGAAGGGGATTCGGCTGGTGGGTCGGCGAAGCAAGGACGCAACCGCGTCTTTCAAGCGATACTTCCCTTGCGGGGTAAGGTTTTGAACGCCGAACAGGCAACACCCTCGAAGGTTAAAGCCAACGCCGAGTTGTCGAACGTGCTGCAGGCGCTGGGATGCGGCATGGGCGACCAGATGGACCTTGATCGCCTGCGCTATCACAAGGTCATTCTGCTGATGGATGCCGATTCGGACGGCCACCATATTGCGACGTTACTTTTGACCTTCTTCTATCGCTATATGCGCCCACTGATAGAAGAAGGATTCGTTTTTATCGCGCAGCCTCCGCTCTATCGCATCGATTCGGGCAAGGAGACGTTCTGGGCACTGGACGATCCCGATCGCGAACGAATAGAGAAGAGTATCCGGAGAAAAAGAAAGGACGCAAAGATCGATGTTCAGCGGTTCAAGGGCCTCGGAGAAATGATGCCGGCAACGCTCAACGAAACGACACTTAACCCGTCTACACGACGATTGCTTCAGGTAACGATTCCGCAGAAGCAGCGACTTGCCACCGAAACAACGATTTCGGAACTGATGGGAAAAGACGCAGCGCCACGGTTCGCGTTCATTATGAATAACGCGGCGGAAGTCGACGAGCTTGACGTCTAGAATACGGTTTGACGAATGCGTTCCACCAGTGCTGGTCCAGAACACCTTCTCGTTACCGGTCTTCCCAGAACCGGAACGTCGCTGATCGCTGGAGCGCTTGCACGCCATGCCGAGGTCGCCATGCTCAACGAAGCGCCGCAGGAGTATGCGGCACTGATCATCGGCAAGCGGTTCGCAGGCAACAAGCTGTATCTGCCCTCCCAGGTCGACTACAGGTTCGCAGAGGATGGGCGTCGCAGGCTGTCTCTTCGACGGCGTCAGGAGGGTCGCAAGAAGGGTTATCTCTACTCGTACATGGAACAGAGGACCCGGATTGTTCTGACGTACCGGGAAGCATCGTCGTCAATCGAGGCTCTCGTTTCGGCCATGGCTGTGCAACCTGATGTCGCCGTCCGGCTCTGGGCTCATGGCATGGAGTTGTCGTCGAAGCTTGTAAAGGATTATCGACGACGGCTTTTTGTTTGCGAGTATGAATCGCTCAAGGAGAATCCGACACAGGAACTCAGCCGAGTGCTGAGCTTTCTGTCGCTCGAGCGAGACGAAGCCTGCTCGTCATTTCTCAGGGATTCGTTCGAGGTGCCGCACATGTCGCAGCCGGATGACAGTGTCGACCGATGGAGATTGTCAGAGCTTGCCCCGAAAGCGTTTGCGATGTATAACGGACTTTGCTCTTTTCGAATGGAATGCGAAGCGCGACAGGCATCAGATTCCGACGGGGGTGAAGAGGCTTCGGACCGGAGCCTCCCGTAACAGCATGTCATCTCGACTTCCGTATTCGACACGAAAGGCAACCGCAGAGCTCGTTGAAGCCTGCCCGGACCTCGCCAGGACCATCGCGCTTGTAGGTCCATGCAAGCTGTCATTGCGCACCGAGTCGAGCACCTTCGAATCGTTGATGCGAGCAATTGTATTTCAGTCCGTCTCGACCGCCGTGGCGACTCAGGTTCACGAACGTGTGGTACGTGCGATCTCGCGCAAAGGGCAAGTTGATTGGGAACGGACGCTTCGAACGCCGGACACGAGGCTGCGAAATGCGGGGCTTTCCTGGGCCAAGGTCGCGGCGATAAAGGACCTCGCGCGGAAAACGAAGGAGGGCATCGTTCCGGCCATCAGTGAATGTGCCGCGTTCACGGATCAGGAGCTCATCGAGCGCATCAGTTCTGTACGAGGTATCGGGAAGTGGACGGTCGAAATGCTTCTTATTTTCCGGCTGGGCAGGCCGGACGTATTACCGTCGGACGACCTCGCGATTCGCAAGGGTTTCATGCTTACGACTGATCTCGACCGAATGCCCTCTCCACGGGAGGTCGATGCGTTCGGCGAACGCTGGCGTCCTTACCGGTCAGTCGCCAGCTGGTATCTCTGGCGACGTCTCGATGTTTAGGAGGCTATCCAGGCAAGAACAGTGTAGTTGATGTTAATGTCGGACTTGCGAGGCTTGATCTCTATTGTTTCGAGTTCGACAGACTTCGGGTCCAGCGAAAGCTGGATCTCGTCGATTTCGTTCTTCAGTTGCTCTTCGAGATTCTCAAGGTCGTCCTGGCGCTCCTCAAGGTCATCGATTGCCCGCTCGACATCCTGTTTCTCACGAGAACTGCGCGAGAAGCCCCTTACCGCTGAACTTGCCTTGTTCATCGTCGATCGACTGACGGCTTTCCTGCCGAGAACAGCCGAAAGCAGGGTCGTCCCGATGTTGACCATGGCCGAAAGGCGGACCGATTCAGCCTGCTCCTGTTCCTTCTCTACTTTCTGTTCGGCCTTCCGGACTTTCTCAGCGGCTGTGTCGATTCGACGACTGTACTTCTCGCGGAGTGTTTCGATTTGCGCATCGCGTGCCTCGCGGAGCGAATCCGCGATTCGAATGCGAAAATCCCGTTCAGTTTCGCCTGGCTCGGAATAGAGCTTTTCGGGTGAATAGGAAAAAGACTGCACCGACCTCGTTCGGTACAGATAATCTGCGCATTGTTTCCCCCAGGAACTGTAGTTGCGCGCCTGTGTCGCGTCGGCAGGAAGTGTTTGCCAGTCAGCGGACTCGAGAGGATCCTTCGCGATGTTGCTCGACACGACCTCGAATGCCTCGTCCCACGAGACAGCGTCAGGGCCATCCGAGAATGGACATGCCGAAACAAACTGCTCTTCGTGTTTGATGCCTTTTCGTGAATCGACAAAACTCACTGTCGCACTGCACAGCACGTGGGGAACGTATTGTACGGGGCCACTCGGTGTCGGATTAACAAAGACCTGGTCAATGTCAGGCGGAACGACTGGGCGACCACTTGCCGCACCTGCAGCACCGGGTCGTTTGGGTCCCGGCGAGGGGACTGCGTCTTGGGACAGCTCCGCCTTCCGGTCCTTCATCAGTTCTTTGATCTGCGACCTGGTCAGCGGTCCTCGGAGGTAGGACATGGCCCATCGCGTCTGAAAGATCACTGGCTCGGGTTCGTGAACGTTGTGCATCAGGAAGACCCGTTTACCAAGGCCGGCCAGGATCTGCTCCATTCGTTCCTTGTCGAAGTCACCTCCGGCTGCGGCACCTTCCAGTCCTTCAAGAACACGCATCTTGTCGCGCTCCGTTTGGAGGCGACCGATAAACCACGTACCCGTATTTGAAAGACCCTTGTAGTCCAGGTCAACAGGATTCTGAGTGGCAAGCACAAGACCGAGTCCGAACGCACGAGCCTGTTTCAACATCGTGAGCAGCGGTTGCTTCGTCGGTGGATTCGCAACCGGCGGCATGTAACCAAAGATCTCGTCGATGTAGAGCAGCGCCCGAAGACTTGTCGTACCAGGTTTCGTTCGCATCCACCCTACCGTCTGATTCAAGAGGAGGGACACGAAGAACTGGCGTTCCGAATCACTCAGATGCGCAATGGAAAAGATGGCGATTCGGGGTTCGCCGTTCAGGCCATACAGGAGCGAATCGACATCCAGCGGCACGCCCGACATCCACGTCTCGAACCCCGGAGACGCAATGAGGTTGTTCAGACGCGTGGCAAGTGCAAAGCGATCCTTCGCGGAGAAGAAGGACTCCAGATCCATCACCCCGATGCGTTGAAACGGCGGCTCCTGAATCGATCGGATCAGGTCCGCCATCTCGACGGACTTGTTTCGCTGCCAGTAGTCGTTGAGAATCGTCGACAGGAGGATGTGCTCGGGACTCTGTAGTGGGTCCGCTTGTACGCCGAGCAGGCTCAAGAGACCCGTAACCGTCGATTCGATTCGCTCTCGGAGAAGATCGCCATCGTCCATCACCGCTTGCGCAGGCGGAGCGAATGAGCTCAGTACCGAAACAGGAATGCCGGCATCACTCCCCGGCGTATATACGGTTAAATCGGTTGCAGCCTTCATGCGCGCAATGCGGTCGCCATCTTGCCCCCAGGAAGCAAGTCCGTTCTTCCAGAGCGAAGCCTGCTTGGCCGCATAGTCTGCGGGTGACAGGTCCTTCGTTCGGGCTTCATCCTCGTTGATCCACGGACGAAACTCTTCGGCGGACAGGTTCGGGAACGTCAGCAGCAGATTCGCGATGTCACCTTTAGGGTCGATGACCAGGGCCGGTATGTTGTCCAGGGCGGCCTCTTCCAGCAACGAAATGCAAAGCCCCGTCTTACCGCTGCCCGTCATGCCGACCACGACGGCATGCGTTGTCAGGTCCTTCGAGTCGTACAGAAGGAGGGAGTCACCAGACTCGCCACTCTTCAGATCGTGTTCGCGACCCAGGTAGAAAACTCCAAGCTTTTCGTAAACCTCGGGACTGATATCCATTGTCGGTCTCTTTCTACAATCGAGATAAATGCGTTCCCGAAAATAGGGCAAAAGAGCGACTTGATGGTCGCTCAGGTTGCTCGTTTGCTGAGTGCGGCCTGCACGATCGAACGTAGCTCCGATGCGGAGGCAGCGCCGGTAATCCGCCGGAACTCAGATCCGTTCGCGTCTATGACGACGGTTGTGGGAAGGCCGAGCAGGGGGCCAAGCGCTGGTTCAATTGACTCGTCGTCCATTGTCACGGGATAACTGATGCCGAGACGGCCCAGGAAATCCTCAACTTCCTGTGCATCGAGAAAGTCGGTTGAGACGCCGACGAAGACGACGCCCTGGGAATCAAATTCCTGTGACAGTTTCTGCAGGTGCGGCATTTCCCCCACGCAGGGACCACACCAGGTTGCCCAGAAGTTGACGACCGTAACACGACCCGGCGTTGGCAGCAACCGCCTGGTACCCGACAGGTCCACGAACTCAATCGGGGCGACGACAGGTTCAGGCTTGAAATTACTCCTGTTGCATGAGGCTCCGAACAGAACGAAGAGGAGGGCGATCGCCGTGACACCTTTCATCTAGCGCACCTGTGCTGCTACAACCTCGCGCACAGCCTCTGGACTGACAGATGCGTGTGACGTATGAAACAGCACGCTACCCTCGCGGAGGACGATAATCTGGGGCGATTCATGTCGCACCTTCAGCGAGTCCGCGATTTCTCTCGCCAGTGCCTGCGTTTGCTGAACGACGAGTAGGAAGACTGGCGGATCGTCAGGCCGCCTTCCGGCCTCCATACGGCGATACGCCAGTGCACTGGTCATACATCTGTTACTGTGCTTAAACAGAACAACCGGCCGCAGATGAGAGGTCTCCATTGCCAACTCGAAGTCGGCTCTGGTCTGCAGCGGTCGAAAGTCTGAATTCGCGGTCATTGTTAACAAAACTGCATGGACGTCGATCGTACATTTGATGCGATCTACGCCCCCAAGCGCCCGGGGATCCGGCCTTCCTGCTGTCGGTTCCAGCACTGGAGGGCATAGATTATCTTCCATGACGAAAAACGAACAGGCTCGTAGGGATTTGAATGGGAAAGCAGAAGACGCAGAAGGCGGTCAAGCCGGAGAAGAAGGCCCGTGATCGTAAGGACAAGAAGTTTGCCACAGGCGCTGAAGCGGTCACGTGGGATCTGACGGATCTCTATCCGAGCGTTGATGACCTCAAGGCGCGTCTGGCAGCAGCGGAGCGGCGCGCAGAGTCTTTCGGCAACCGGTACCGCGGTACTCTCGGTGCGCTTGACGCTGGCGCACTCGCGTCGGCGATAGATGAGCTTGGACAAATCCTCGACGAGTCTGGACGCGCGTACACATACGCCTATCTCAATTGGGTTACGGATACCGCGGATTCGGATCGGGGTGCGCTTCTGCAGTTTGTCAAGGAAGGCTATACTCGCGTGACACAGTCCGTCGTGTTCTTCGACGTCGAGTGGGCACATCTGGACGACGAACGGGCGTCCGTCGTGCTCGCTTCGCCTCTGCTAAGTGGCTATCGACACTTCCTCGAGCTGCAGCGATTGCATCGTAAGCATGTTCTGACGGAACCGGAAGAAAAGGTGGTTTCCGAAATGTCAGTGAACGGCAGGCAGGCCTGGAATCGATATTTCGACGAGACGATTTCGGCGATGCGTTTCAAACTGAAGGGCAAGTACCTGACGGAGCAGGAGGTCCTTGCACGGCTTCACGAGCCGGATCGCAAGGAGAGACGCAAAGCGGCGGCCGCCTTCACGGACGTCCTGAAGCAGCACGAACGAACACTTACGTACGTCTTTAACACAGTCCTGGCCGACAAGGCCTCCCAGGACCGTCTCAGGGGCTACTCAACCTGGATTTCAAGCCGTAACCAGAGCAACGAAGTCTCGGACGAGACCGTCGAGGCGCTGGTGAAGGCCGTGACGGACCGATACGATCTCGTGCATCGGTTCTACAAACTCAAACGGAAAATTCTGGGCGTGCGTCGCCTGTACGATTATGACCGCTATGCGCCTGTCGGTGATGCGGATACGAAGTACACCTGGGCAGAGGCAAAAACGCTGGTTATCGAATCGTATGCCTCTTTCCACGCCAGGCTGGGAGAGATCGTCACCGAATTTTTTGACCGTCGATGGATTGATGCCGCCGTTGCACCTGGCAAGCGAGGCGGTGCCTTCAGCCACGGCGCTGTGCCGAGCGTTCATCCGTACATCCTTCTCAACTACACGGGACGTTCGAGAGACGTGCAGACTCTCGCTCATGAGCTCGGGCACGGAGTGCACCAATACCTTTCACGCGTCCAGGGCGTGTTCCATGCGGACACCCCGTTGACAACGGCGGAAACAGCGTCAGTGTTCGGTGAGATGCTGACATTTCAGCGGATCATTGCCGGTGAAGACGATCTGTCGAATCGTTTGGCAATGCTGGTCGGAAAGATTGACGACACAATGGCGACCGTGTTTAGACAGGTCACGATGAATCGGTTTGAGGACCGGATCCATAACGCAAGGCGCGAGGGCGGCGAGCTGACGGCGAAGGATTTTGCGGCGCACTGGAAAGCCACGCAGTCCGCAATGTACGGGAAGTCGGTTCGGCTGAGCAGCGACTATGACTCCTGGTGGAGTTACATCCCACACTTCCTGCACACGCCCGGATACGTGTACGCATACGCATTCGGGGAGCTTCTCGTGCTGGCGCTATATGAACGCTATCAGACGGAGGGCAGCTCGTTTGCTGAACGGTACCTGGACCTCCTGAGTGCCGGTGGCTCCGATTGGCCACATAACTTACTCAAGCCGCTCGGTGTTGATCTTACCGATCTCTCTTTCTGGCAACAGGGCCTTGCCTCCATCGAGAAAATGATCGATCAGGCGGAGGCAATCCATGCGAAGGTGAAGTAGGCCGGCAAGCGGAAATCAAAGTCAGGAGGGAAGAATCCGAAGTTCTCGTGGCATCGTGCTCAATGACTCACTGCCTCCACCGGTTATCACGACGTCGTCCTCAATACGAGCTCCCGCCAGGCCGGTAAGGTAAATGCCCGGCTCAATCGTGAACGTCATGCCACTCGCGAGTTCAACGTGATTATCTCCGCGTATATACGGTGCTTCGTGGATTTCGAGACCGAATCCATGCCCCGTCCGGTGAATAAACCGGTCCCCGTAGCCCGCCTTTTCGATGGTCGCTCGCGTAGCCTTGTCGACGTCTGAAGCAAGCACACCCGGGCCGGCCTGTTTGCGGCCGGCGGCATTCGCTTCTCCAACGATCGCAACGATCTCTCGTACCTTCTCTGAAGGCTCGCCGACTGCGAACATTCGTGTCAGGTCCGCAGCATATCCGCGGTAATTGGCTCCCCAGTCAACAAGCACGACGTCTCCCTTCGCGACTTGGAGGTCTCCCGGAATCGCATGCGGGTCGGCCGAATTGGGACCGACCGCAACGATCGGGTTGAAGGGGAGCTCAGGATCTGCACCGGCTGAAAGGAGATTTGCTACAAGCGTCGCCGCGATCTCCCTTTCGGTGACCCCCGTCCGTATCGATGGGAGTGTTGCGGAGAGCCCGGCCTCTGCAATCCCGACAGCCTTTCGAATCAATGCAAGCTCTTCTTCGTCCTTTGATATCCTGAGCTTGTCGATCAAGTGCTCGGCACTTTCGAACACAGTATGCGTCGTTGCTTTCTGCAGAAACGCAAGCTCGAGAAATCGCATCGACCGTGGCTCAACACCGATTCTCTTTGCATCCAGGGCCGCGAATCGACAGGCCTTGCCAAAGGCATCATCCCACTCCTCAAGGCTTTCACCATACGGAAACAGTTTCTTCTCGAACGGAGCGACCTCAGTACGGCTTACCTCAAGTTCCGGGAGAATAATCGTCACCGGCTTACCGGGCACAAACAACGCGACAATTGGGCGTTCCATGAGCCCGTAGTGAAGTCCGGTTGAATAGGCGAGTGTCGGACCCGGGTTCAGCGCAAGTCCGGCATAGCCAGAATCTTCAACTGCCTGGAAGAGTGATTCCTGTCGTGTGCTAATCATCGAGTATCGGTCGAAAGTTGAGGGGGTAAGATCGGAGTTTGTTCTGTCATCTGCACTGCTATCAGTCCGGTCGGAGTTCGAGACGCGCGCCCTCGGCACCAAGCACCACGACGGAACCCGGTTCGGAAAAGGTTGGTCCGGAAATCGACAGCCCGCCGTCGATAAACAGCTTCGAACCCGCACGCATCGTGAAGGCCTGGCCATCCCGAACAATCAGTTCTCCATTCTTGTCGATTCGCAGCGTCGATCCGGGTCCAATCTCGACCGGCCCGTTAATCGTGACTTTTGTTCGGATCACAAGCGTTGCTTGGCCCGTGATCGAAAGTGGCCCGAGCTCAACGGGGCCATCAATCCACGAATCGGCTCGAATCACCGGACGAAGGCGGAAATCGGGCAGGTAGTCAAACGTGATGCTTGAATCAGAATGATTCGTCTGAATGCGATCGAGAGCGAACCATCCAGGATTCACGTCGTCCAGATAGCCCGAAGCCGTGGGGCGTGTCCAAGGTGTCAGCTGAGCGATACCATCAGTTCCGTAGAGATCCCCAGCGTAGGCCTGGTTGTCGTTTGACAGCGTCAAATCTCCGTCGGATGGGAGTACGTCGAGACGCCGTCCGTCGGTAAGGTGCACGAGGAGTCCCGTCGTTCGGAGCAACCCGAGCTCGTAGCGTTCCTTGAGGCCGCCCTGGCGAAAGGAATCAAAGAATGCCCGTCGCTGCAAGTTTGACAGCAGCAGGGCCCGTTGACGGCTGTTCACCGTGAAGTTTATACGTCTGCAGTCCGACGTCGTGTACAGATCACGCAACCGAACCTGTTCGGCATCCGTGATTGGCTCGCAATCGATCCAGCCGAGCAGGAGTCGCTCAAAGGCCGAAATGGTCCAGCTGCCACCAACATCTCGAGCACCACCCGCGCCTGCCATCAAAACGTAGCCCACGGCGTGCTTCTGTTTTCCGGTGTGTACTGGAAACGGGTTGTCTGCAAGTGGCGCAATGTGGTTGAAGAAGCCGGCCCAGAGGTCATGCCCCAGCTCGTGTGCCATGGTTCGCGTAATCCATAACTGGGGAATGATGTTACCCGGCACACGATTGTAGATGATCGAACCGGAACGGGCCCAATCGATCGCCACTCCGTCATAGACGGGGCTTGGCAGTGGTTTTGGCGAGGCCGAAATATTGCCGCCGCAGCGCGCATCGAGGCACGAAATGCCGGTATATCGTTCTTTTCCCGCCTCGCGCGCACTGTCTGTTCGAAGAACGATATACAGTAGATCGAATATTCCATCACCGTTGGCATCGTACTGGCTGAAATCAAGGCCGGCCTCATCGATCTGTCCCAGCAGATCAAGAACAAGCTCCCCGTAGCCACCAATCGGTCGGTGATAGGCGGCCTCGTCCTGAGAAGAAATGAGGACACGCGGGTACACGTCGCCCCACACCAGTAAACGTCCACGCGACTGTTGATAGAAGTACGCGGTCAGCGTGGAGTCAGGAAACGGAGGTATTGGCGAAGCACTGAGCAGCGTGCCCGCATACGCCGGAAGCTGGGAGGTTGGGACATCCGGCCATTCACGGAAGTTGACATTAGGATCCCCCCGGCTGTCGTCGTCCCGGAAGCGAGCAAAAAGTATGAGTGCGTGAAGGGTGTCCGAAACCGGCGCATCTGCGAAACGAACCTGTGATGTGACATTAAGTGGCAGCGCAAAGGCATTAATGGCCAATAGTATACAGGCTATCGCCAGTATTCGGTTGGCAATAACTCGCCACAATGCCGTTGAGCGACGCTGCTGCGACCTGGTGTCCAAGGGGGTTCCAATGGCCATCGGTAGGAAATCCAAAATACGGAGGCTGTAGGCGGTTTGTCCTGCGGTATTGGTCAAACTGTCTGAACAACGGTACGTACTCGATGTGGTTCTCCTGAAGGAAATGTTCCAATCGCAGATGAGGGTAAAAGACGTCGACGTCTGGATCAACGGCGTGACCTGTCTCAATCTCAAGTTGTCCGATGGGGTCGTCGTATGCCTGTGCCGGGTCCGGGAGTATCGCAACCACAAAGCGGGCGCTGTCTTGTGTGACGAGGTCGCGCAGGTGTAGGAGCGCTTGCTCTGTGAGGTCCCATGCCGCCTTCCACTGTCTGCTCTCCGTCTTCGGATTGTAGACCTCGAGGTAGCCGGCGGCACCTTCCGCCATGGCACTGCCTGATTTGCTGAAACGGTGGAGAATTCGCTGCTTGAGCACCCAGAGGTGGGCATACGACGCCGGCATGAGTCGTCG
>JAGQWL010000110.1 GCA_020437385.1 Bacteroidota bacterium | reverse complement strand
TCTACCTGAAAGGGGCTGTCACGGGCGCGCAAGTTGGCGAGGCCGGCAACGGCAATGTGATCGTCAGCGGTAGCCTCAACCTGAAATCTGCGAAAGATGCCATTGTGCTCGAAGACGGGGGTGAAACGCAGGGTGCACCGGACAACGCTACGATCTTCTCCAACACTATCGGATTGAATGCGTCCGGATCGGCGGTACTCGGCGACGTGAAAACCGCCGTGTTCGCCTTCACCGACATGGACGAACGCGGCGTCGCCGGATTCTCGATCGGAAACTCCGAGGCTACCGGCAATCGGATCGTTGCCATCGCGGGCATCTCCGTGGTTGGCGCACGGTCAAGCGGAAGTGTAATCGGCTACAACACGATTGGGCTACTTGCGGATGGCGAGCTGGCAAGAACGGAGCAGGATTCCTGGGGCGTCTTCGTGGCGATTGCGAACCGTCTGCAGATTGGCGGTAATACGATTGGTGGTCAGTCCTTCGGAGTCATTCTAGCGAGTGACGATAACGTACTGACAACGAACCGGATCGGTACCAATCCGTCGGGTACTCAGGCGCGACCCAATTCCCTGGGAATCTGGATACCCGGAAGCTTCGCGGAAGCGCCTGTCGGCGATCGCAATCGTATCGGTGAATCAGGTGCGGGCAATCTCATCTCGGGAAACAAGTTCAGCGGCATTCGCATCGGCGGCTCCTTCTCCGCTCGGCTGAATAAGCGGTCGACTGGAGCACTGGGAATTCTCGAAACGACACTTCGAACCGAGGGTCTGTCGGCCGTCGCGGCTCCGCAGGACGGGCTGAGTCCCGACTCGATCTACGTGGGCTTCAACCGAATCGGAACGGATCAAACGGGGCAGCGGCAGATCGGAAACGGTCGCGGAAATGAACAGAATGCATACTCAGGGCTCTGGATCAGCGATGGTGTCGGTACGACCGTCATCGGCAACCTGATATCGGGCAACGGCGGGGGCATCGTCATCGGTGTGCCGGAGGACGTGACCGGATCGCCGGGCAACGTTACAATTGGAGCAAACGGCATCGGCACCGACGAAAACCTCCGGGGCAAAATTCCGAACCAGTACGGCGGCATCTTGATCATTGATTCCGAAAACAACCACATCATTCCGCTCGACACGGGAGACTCAAAACCGGTTCCAAACGTCATCTTCGGAAACGGCAAGTTCGGCGTCGGAGTGCGCAGCAACAATACCGAACACGGCAATCAGATTCGGGGCAATGCGTTTGGCGAGAATGACGGACCTTCCATCATCCTGCTGGACGAGTCGCTCGAGTACCCGTCGTTCGCGCCCGCCGCTCCCGTCGTGCTCGGAGCAGAGGTTGCCGACACCGGAGCCAGGCTCCGATTCACTGCTACCGTCACCGGACAAGTTGATATCTACGCCTCACCGGACTGTCGGGCGGGCAACGCCGAGGGCGCTGTCATCGGAACGGCGGATGTTTCTGCCGGCACGATAGATCTGCCGATAAACAACCTTCCGACCTCCACGTCCGCTACCCGACTCTATCTTGCCGTGACGCTTACCGCGCCGGGCGAGACGGGAAACACCAGCGAGCTGAGCGACTGCATCCGGATTTCGAGGAGTAGTGACGTGTTCCTGCTGCCTATTGCACCAAGACAGACGGGGCCGGTGGCAGACTCGCTGCAAATCAAGATCGAGATCACCGAGAACCAGAACAGTCCGGCATCGAAGACAGAGACGACCACAGGCAGCTACGCGCACGCGACCTCGTCGGCCGGCACACTCTACGTCACACGCTTCGCCGACGACCTCGGTCCGATCCGCGGTTCGTTCGACGGTGACGCCACTTCGTCTGACGGAACGCTCGTCGAACCGAACGATGTCGCAACCGAACGTTATTGGACCCTGCGATCGGATAGCCTGAGTGCGCCGATTACCTACTCGGTCTGCGTCGACTACGGCGGACTTAACGGCGTCAACGACGCCGGCAAACTCGTCGTTGTACATCGCGAGCGACCGAATCTGCCGTGGACACCTCTGGCGTCGACGATCATCGAAGCCGAATCGCGACTCTGTGCGGAAGGCTTAACAACGTTCGGCGACATCGGGATTGGAGCGGACTCGCTCGCAAACCCCGTGGCCAACGAGCCGGAGCCGGCTTCGACGTTGCCGGATGGATTGTCAGCGGACATCTATCCGAACCCGAGTGCGGGCAGCGCGACATTGCTGCTTCGCCTGCCGGAGCCTGGTGAGGTGACGGTCAGGATCTACGACACGATCGGTCGCGAGGTCGGCCTCGTGTTGCCTGCTTCGATGCAGCCGGGCGAGCACCAGATCGCACTTCCGGATGCCGACTGGCCGTCGGGCGTGTACTTCGTTCGGATCGATCTCGGGGATTCCGTGTTGGTTCGGAGCCTGTCGGTCGTTCGTTGATTCCGCGGCATCGAATAGACCAACATTCGCAGAGAGCTGATCCATCGAGAATGGACGGCATTACGTGTACCTGACACGCCACCCCGGACGTCAACTCTCCCGGCGCAAAACGCGCATTTTTCGTCGTATTCTCACTTCGCGGGTCGCGCTGAAAGCGTTCGGACAAGCTGCAAGCGTTCGAACAAGTCCGTGCCGGGTTGCCGCAGGAGTTCATCGCCGCGAGAGACGCGAAACCAATGTCACAGTCGATAATCGATGCTTTCCTCGGGCAGGTGCGCGGGACAACCGCAGCCAACGACGGCGTCGTTGCCGAAACCGTCGAATCCGAGCGAAGTCGCTTCGCGATGGAACTGCACGACTCGCTTGGCCAGGAACTTACCGGTGCGTACCTGCTCGCCCAGCAGCTCTCGGAATCGCTGCACGACCGCCGCGACGAACTCATGGAAACGGCCGACCAGCTTGTCGCCGTACATCGTCAGGTGTCGCGTACTCTTCGCCAACTCGTATCGGATCTGCAGCCGAGCGGCTTCCTCGACGACGGACTCGACTACGCCCTCCAGGGACTTGCCTCATCCATCAACGGCCTTTCGGGGACGCGGTGTCTTTTTCGATCAGACCTGGACGGCTTCACGGTACGCAACAGACCGGCGGCACTGCACCTGTACCGGATCGCACAAGAAGCGACGAGCAATGCCCTCAAGCACAGCGGGGCAAAAGAGATCGAGATCTGTCTGGAGCAGTTGACGGACGGAAGTTTGCGGCTGTGCGTCACAGATGATGGATCGGGGATCGTCGGAAAGGACGTCGTTGGCGGATCCGGCGTAACGAACATGTTCCGGCGCGCGCGAATCATGGGCGGAAGCCTCTCGATCACGCCCGGCAAGAATCAAGAGACTGGACTCACCGTGGCCTGCACCGTACCCGGCGATTATCTCGAAGCCGAAGTTTTATGACGGCCCAGCAACCCCGAGCGGGGCATATTGCCGTTCTCATCATCGACGATCATCCGATCGTGCGGGAATCGTTGTCGCGGATTATCGCGGCACAATCGGACATGCGGGTTGCCGGCGCCGTTGGCAGCAGAAAGGAGGCCTATGAAGTTGTGGCAACGGCAAATCCCGACGTCGTCGTCATCGACGTAGCCCTGGCCGACGCGCACGGACTCGACCTCGTGAGGGATTTCCGCACGCAGTTTGAAGACATTCGCTTCGTGGTCTTCTCGATGTACGACGAGCGACTTTACGCGGAACGCGCAATTCAGAACGGCGCCCACGGCTACGTGATGAAGAGTCAGCCAACCGAATTGCTCCTGCAGGCGATCCGCCTCGCCGCTACCAACGATTACTTCGTCAGCAAGCCGGTTCTGTCGCGGATTCTTCGGAAGATGGGCCCGGGAAGCAGCGTATCCGACGCCGCCTCACCCATCACAAGTCTTACCGACCGCGAACTGGAGGTTTACCAGTTGATCGGGCAGGGACAGGACGCCTCTACGATTGCCGATCGGCTCTCGCTGAGCCGAAAAACCGTCGAGACCTATCGCCGCCGAATCAAGGAAAAGCTCGAGCTCGAAAGCCTGACGGCACTCATGCAGCACGCGATGCGCTGGACGGACAGTCAGTCGAGTCGCGCGATCGAAGATCGCGCACCGGAGTGAAGTTGTCAGAAGTCAGTTGTCAGTTGTCAGAATGCCGGGTTGAGAGTTGAGAGTTGAGAGGGCTCGGCGCCATCCTCGAGGTGAGGGCCGATGTCAGATTTGACCAGTCCTACTTCCTACTTTCCAATTCTCCTACTTTCATCCGATCCTACTTTCCGATTCTCCTTCTTTCCTTCCCAGCCCAATTCACGATTGCCGTTCGACGAATCCGCGATTCTACGATTCCTGGAACGACGCTTCTACGCAAACCTGCGGTGTCGTCACGGTCCGAAGTTACAGCCCCACAAGAAGGTCCCCGAGGAGTTGATGTGGTTCCAAGAAACCACGGCGACGCGGGTTGACGCGGCTCGTTCTGAGCGGGTCCTATCTTCCTATCTTCCGATCTTCCTCGTTTCTGCGGAATCTTCGATTCCGCGACTACCGTTCGCTGAACGCGAAAAGCCAAACGGACTTCCCGACCAGTTCCTCGATCGCCTCTTTGGCACGGGCGGCGCTGTCGAGCGTCAGGTAGTTGCCGATGACAATGCGATACGCGGGTGATCCCTTGCCGCTCGGATCGATGAGAATGCGAACACCGGGAATGCCGTCGTTCCGGTAGCGACGCAGCGCACGCTCCGCGCTCGACTGATCAAGCGTCGTCTCCATCACCCACGCGAACGACTGATCGTCCTGATCGTCTTCGAGTCTCTCTTCCGCAGTAAGCTTCGTCTTGGGCGTCGGGCGCGTCTTCACTTCCGTCCCGCTCGGCATGACCGTCTCCCGCTGCTCGGAGGCCGCGATCACGGGCGGCCGAACTGTTACCGGCTCGGCTTCACCACCTCCAACCGTGACGTACAACTCGCCAACCGTCGTATTCACCCGGTTGCGTGCACGGACCTTGACCCGGTACGTCCCTGGACGACTATACCGGTGAACGATATTGTTGCCGATAGACTCGGTACCGTCTCCCATCTCCCAGAAATACTGGATCGGCCACACTGCCCCCGGCTCGACACGCACACGGTAGTTTTCAAGCTCACCCAACTCCAGCGAACGGGCACCGTAGAGCGTGTCGATCACAATGCCACCATCGTGTCGGGTCTGACCATCGGCATGCATCACATTCGCCCCGGCTAGAACGAAGAGCGTGATGATTCGGATATGTCGCTGGATGTTAAACATGCGCTCCTAGCAGCCTCCCGGGAAAGGACCGCGAGAACAGTCGGAACGCGAAATCGGCGGCTTTGTGCCGAATAGCAATACGGCAGCACCAACATCGCGGCGCAGATCAAAACGAGCATCACGATCTGCGGATCTACCGCTGACGGCAGGAACGAAATCGGCAGATTCAGCAAGCCGTGCGCAACAATCGGCACGATGATCGAACCCGACCGGATAAACAAAACGGCGAGCAGGATTCCGACCAGCGTCGCGTGGAGCAGATAGCCGGTCGCGGCCACCGGAGCGAGTCCCATTCTCAATGCACTCCCCGCGTGGTTCAATCCGAACCATACCTGGCTGACGGCGATAGCCGCTACGAGGCTCGACTCGCGGCTGAGTCGCGACCGGGTAAGCAGGAGAAAGTAGATCTGCACCAGCAGAAAGCCCCGGTAGATCAACTCCTCGCCCAGCGCGGCGCCGATCCAGTTCTCGATCGACGCGGCTACGAACTGACCCGTTGGCGCGACCGTCGACAATTCTACCGTCCCCGTCGTCACGATCAGGGAAGTCGCCGGCACCACCTGGCCCGCTGTGACGAGCACGATAAACAGCAGCATTCCGATTCGAAAACCATCGCGGTCCCATCCGAGCGTATGCAGCCGAAGCGAGCCGCTGATCAGAATCAGGCCTCCAACGATCACCAAGAGCGTGAGCATGCCTGCAGTCGCTGAAGGAGAAATCAATCCGCCCGACCACCCTTCGAGCGGCATCGCAAGGCGGTGGAGAAACGGCTGCCCGAACAGCAGCAGCTTCAGCAATACCTGCGACACGAGCACGCTCAGCACCACAGGTAGCGGCGCCATCTGTGCCCGACCGAAATAGGGATCCGACGGACTCGCAGGGCTGTTCGACAGAGGATACATGCTGTATGTATCGTCCGCCCCAGGCCGCTGCTAAGCATCCCCGCAAAACTATGTCGGCAGAGCGACTCAATTGTCGTCTTCGTTTTCTACAGGATGAATCTCAACGCCAGGCACCTGAGCCTGCCGGAACCGCTCGCCGACGTCCACCTTCAGCGTCGCCCGCATTGTTTTGCCGCCCTTGTTGAGCTGCACCTCGACGCTCGCGGACTGCGGATCCACGGCGATGACCTCGCCGAGATAGATGCGATCGCCCGCTCGAACGTAGTACTGGTATCCGTTCCCTTCGAAGATTGCCTGCTCGCCGATGATCGACACCAGCTTGGCCTGCTCGACATCGAGCAACATCTCGTCGTTCGGCGGAAGGTCCGTGCGAACGATCGGATAGAACGAGTTGTGGGCAGGATTGTGGCGGGCCAGCAGGTTCCGCGGGATTGCCATCAGCTCGTCTTCCGACGCTGCCACACCGTCAGCGGCATGAAAAAACGCGTCGAGCGTGAACGAGAAGTTCACCATGTTCAGCGCGCGTGGCAGCGACGTCCGCGAGTTGTCGCGGTAGACCGTCGTGTAGCTGACCTTCAGGTCGTTGATTCGGTAGAGCTGCGGGTTGTTCTCCACATGCCACACGAAGTGGTACATACTGTTGAAGTACGACGTCGCGTTGATCTTGAAGCGATAATAATTGATATCCTTCGTCTGGTGTTCGCCCTCAAGATTTACGTCGAACCGTTCGAAGCCCTCCGCCGTCAGGCTCTCGAGATACAGTGCAACCTTTGCCGTGTTGAGCGAGTCCGGTATCTCCTTGTAGCGAGTTCTCCACTTTGCGGTCGTCTGCTCGGCGATCTCGCGTGACGCAGCCTGTTGGACCAGAAGCTCTTCGACCTTCTTCGTCTCCAGCTTCGCCAGCTCGATCGTGTCGTCAATCTTCTTGATCTCGGCCGGCTGGCGGACGTTTGTGATGTAGTGACCCGTGGCTCCCACGATCAGGACACACAGGAAGATGATGCCGGTATTTATCAGGTTTCTCATCGCGGTGTCTCCTAATCCCTTTCGATGTCTCGAAGTCGAACAAGCTGCGGTGCCGAATCCGGCTCCATCTCTTCAATTGACTGCTGGCGCAAGTAGGTCGCGACCTCCGGCATCTTCTGCGGAAGCGGCGCCATCATCAGGAAGGAATACACCCGAATTCCGCCGATGTCCGAGAAGTTGAGCTGTTCGATCGAACCGTTCCATCGCTCGGCCAGCGCGGCCACCTTGCTGCGCGATAGCGCGTTGCCTTCCAGGCGAATCTCGCGCCCCTCCGGAGACCAGCCCTTCAACCAGATCTGCCCGATCGCATTGGTAGACCGCGACATCTGGTCGAGGCCCGTCGACCAGCGGTCGCTGCCGATCAACAGCGAATCGAGTACCGTCAGCGCACGCGTGTATTTCATGTACGCCTTGTTCAGACTGTCTACTCGTGCTTCGAGCATCGCCGCGCTCTGCGTCGGGAACTGTGGCGGATTGAGCCGTACCTCCTCCTGCTTCAACTGAATCTCCTCCGCGCGCTGCATGTACCGCCACGTGTAAAAGAGGGCGACACCGAACAACAGCGCCAACATCGCAAACGAGTGCCATGCGAACTTCGCCTTGGGTCCGGCCAGGTCCTTCTGCTGTCTCGCAGAAACAAGGTTGACCGCGGTTTTGTCGTCCTTGTCCCATTGTTCCATCACCCGCAGCGCGATACCGATCGCGGGGAGCGTGCTCGATCGGACCTTCGAATCATCAGCAGGAAGCTTGATGTGCGCCGAACCGAGAAGCTCGACGATGGGCATCGTTTCAGCCTCAGGGAAGAAGTCCTCGTATTCGCTCATCCCCTTTTCCGAGTGATAGTCACTCGAAATGTAGATCCGATCGATGCTGGGGATCTTCCACTCGTCCTGCTTCAGCAGCACGCGCGAACAGATCGTGTCCGCCGGATCGTAGGATGTCAGCGATCGAAGCCGCTCATAACGATCGATCATGCCGTCGCGCAGGAATACGATAAGCGTATCCTCCGCGCCAACCCTGACGATGCCGACGTTGCCCTTACGATTCAGCACATCGCGGCGGGCCAGCGAGTGGTACAGCGAAACCTCTGCGTCCACAACCGATGCAAACGCCTTTCCGCCTCCGTCCCGCTTTGCGACGACCTTCAGCGCCGCAAGGACGGGATCGGGCGATGCCGGCGCGATCGCCAGAAACCGCTCACGCTTCTCGTTCGAGGCAGCCATCGGCACAAACGCGAGTCGCTGCTTGTCGGGCTCGGAGCTCGTCACCTCCCTCAGCTTGGCGATCAACTGCTTCTTTTGTGCGGATGACAAGGCCGTCGACACACTGCCCGCCTTTGCGTCCGTCGCCGGAAGCGACAGCTCCGTGTACGTCACTTCAGACGAGCCAATACTGAAGCCGATCAGCGGGTCGACGTAGCCAAGCTTCTGGCATTCGGTAAGAATCTCGCGAAGCTGCAACCCGAACGGTGCAATCCGCCGCACTGCACCCTCAGACGACACGGCTTTCTCGGCGACCGATTCCGATCCGAGGTTCTTGAACTCCGACGCGAGGAAGAGGCCGCTCGACGCACTGCTCGAGCCGTCGCCAATCTCCATCGTGTAGTCCGAATCCGTCGAATCCTTCAGCCCCGGAATCACGGCCGCGAGGTCGCTGATTCGATCGCCGGTCCGCACGCGCTGGCGGACGAAGCGCTGCACGAGCGCGACGTTGTCGCCGTCCCGTCGAAGCAGCACGGCTTCAATCGAACCGTCAGCGATCGCGACGCCAAGGACGCCTGATTCTTTCTTCTTCATGATCCTGCCTGGTTACTGGATTATCTGCAGCAGTCGGCGCTTGTTGTTCGCATACGACACAGCCGTCTCAGCCGTGATGTCTCCATTCTGAAGGAGACGCGCCAGGTCCTGCTCAAGTGTGATCTGCCCCTGATCCGCCCCGGCCCACATCATCTGATAGATTTCGCCGATGTTGCCGTTCTTGATCGCCGCCCGGGCCGCCGGCGTCATCCACATCACTTCCTTCGCGAGGATGCGCCCGCCGCCGACAGCCGGAAGCAATTTCTGCGAAACGATGCACCGCAGCACGTCCGCCAGCCGGTAACGAATACGATCCTGCTCACTCGGCGGATACTCGGCGACGATACGGTCGATCGTTTCCGGGGCGCTACCTGTGTGCAGCGTCGAGAAGACCTTGTGCCCGGTGTCCGCCATTTCCATCGCGGTTGAAATCGACTCCGCATCACGCATTTCGCCAACCACCACAATGTCCGGATCCTGGCGAAGGGCCTGCACCATTCCGTCGACGTACGACTCGACATCCGTCCCCACCTCACGATGCCGGACCACACACTTGTTCGACTTGTGAATGAACTCCAGCGGCTGCGCGATGATGATGATCTGCGCTTCGATGTCGTTGTTGTTCGCGTTGACGATCGAATCGAGCGTCGTACTCTTACCGGAACCCGTGACGCCCGTGATCAACGTCAGTCCATCGCGGAGGTACCGAAACATCAATCCGCGTTCGACCAGCGGATGGAAACCAAGCGACCGCAGCGGCCGCGGCTTCCACGCCAGCATTCGCTGGCTCAACGCGAGCTGCCGATTGTCGAAAAACACCGTCGTTCGGAATCTCCGCGGCGGCTCATCAGGACCCATGTCCAGCTCGGATCCGTAGTCGAGCGCATACTTCCTGAACAACCGGTCTTGCTGCCGCGGAAACATGAGGTTCAGCAGCAACACGTTCGTCACCTCCGAGTCGTACGTTCCAAGCTCAGGCTTCGGCACCTTGAGACCGTCAAGCCGGTACCAGATCATGCCGTTGCATGCCTCGGCGCCGAAGTCGAGGTCCGACGCGTCGTATTCGGGCATCCGCGCCACAAATCCATCGACGACCTTCCGCATCTCTTCCCGAACGGCCGGATCGAGCGCATTGACCTGCTCGGCATACCACTCCATCTTGTCGAGTCCGTCGAGATTCGGCGGGCACGAGGCGACGATGCGGTTCACCGCCTCCGGCACCGGAGGAATTTCCGGCCGCTTGCCGTTCGCGCGGGTGGCGGTGCCATGTTCAGCGGTCAGGGACATCGACGCCTCAATGTGCTGGCAGGGGTTGCTGGTCCTCGGGTACTACTATCTAAACGCTAAAATTCCGCCCAGTCGACAAGGCGGACACCTTCCGGTGTATCGCTCTCAAGCTCCTCGATCTTGCCGGATGTCGAAACACGGGCAAACTGGATGACAAGTCCGCCGTTAACGTTTATATCCGTATTGGCGGACACGATCCCGCCGAGGATATTCATCTGCTGCCCGCCTCCGCCGTTCAGCGTGACGGTATTATTCGAGAAGAGCTGTCCGACAATCGCAAAACCACCACTGACGGTGATGTCGCCGTCCGCGTAAAGGCCGATCGACGTATTGCCGGCCGCATCCAGGTTGGCTGCGTTCCAGGCATCCCAGACGGACTGCGGGTCACGCTTGTCGGGAATCGGCGTCGTGCTCGAAAGGATGTTTCCGCCCACCGTGATCTCTCCCGCCACGACGACCTGAAAGTAGATGTCCTCGATGACGGTTGTGCCAGAGGTCGCCAGGTTGCCACCGACGTACATCAGGAATGGCGATTCCTCCGTTCCGACGATTGCAGGATACCCATGCGCGTTCAACCACGCGCGATCCATGTCAAACAGCGTCGTGTCGCCCGAAACAACGAGATCGGCGGGCGGGCTTGTTGAGTAGGCGCTGACATCGATGTTCGGGATGTCGACCTCGTCGTCGGCATGCATGTTCTGATCGGCGCCATTCGTATCGACGTTCGGATCGAAAACGGTATCTATGGCATGCGTCGGATTGACGGTCCCGGACCCCGAGGGACCGTACGTCCCGAAACCCTCGATGTGGACCCTGTTGCCGTTCGAGGTAAGGTCACCGTTCGCGTGAATGTCCGCGTTCGACGTGCTGGCTGCGGCCCTGATCTCGACACTGCCATTCAGCGTCAAGTCTTCATCAGACACCACGGCGTAATAGAACGACTCGTTGAGCGCGCCCGCGATCAGTCCCTTGGCGTAGACGGCCTCGATGCGCTTCGTCCGATTGTGATGCGTCCCAAGAGACACAACGCGGACGGTGTCCGGATGCGACGACGTAACCGTCGTCGAAAACGCCGCACCGTTGTAATCCGTTTGCGGGTACTCGTACTGGTTCGTATTCGAGAACCACTCGTCCGGTTCATCCACGAGGCGACGAACCGTCATGTTGATGCCGGTCATCGCCGCTTCACGAGCGAGCACGTCATTGTGATAGGTCGCCAGGTTGGCATCCGATTCATTGTTGGACCGCTGCATTCCAAGCAGCACGATCCCGACCAGAAGTGTGGCCGCGACTGCGAGTATTACTGTCGACTGTCCCATGGGTCAGCCTCGATTGATTCGATTGGAGTGACGGATCCTCTTCACTGTTTCTAGAATTCCGCGTAGTCAAGCATTCGGACGCCTTCCGGAATGTCACTGAAAAACTCCTCGATTGAGCCCGTTGTGGCGAGCTGCGCATACTGTACAACGATGCTGCCGGACAACGTGATATCTGCAGTTGCGGAGACGATTCCGCCGATGATGTTTCGCTGTCGTCCGCCGCCACCGTTAAAACGGATGTTCGAATTCGAATACAGCTGCCCAACGGAAAAAACGTTACCGCCAAATGTGATATCCCCTTCGGCAAAAAAGCCGATGGGCGTGGTGCCGGCCGCTGTCAGGTTTTCGCCGATCCACGTGTCCCACTCGGCCTGTGACGCATGGCGACCCGGCTTCGGTGAGGAGGTCGCGTAGATCTCGGTGTTGCCGGCAATTTCGATCTCTCCCGCGACGACCGCCTGAAAATAGATTCCATCAATAACGATGTTGCCGTGACCTTCCAGATCGCCGCCCACGTACATCAGGAACGGATGCTCCTCCGTCCCCACGTACGCCGGATAACCGTTCGCGGTCAGCCACGCCCTGTCGATGTCAAACAGCGTAGCGTCCCCCGCGAAGACGAGGTCCGCCGGCGGCGACGTGCTGTACCTGGAAGCGTCAATGAGCGGGAGTTCGATCTCGTCGGCGCTGTATACGTTCGAGTCGCCGCCATTCGAGTCGTTGTTTGGATCAAAGAAGTCGTCGGTCTTGTGCGCAGGCGTAATGCTCGCGTTGCCCGCAGGACCGAAACTTCCGTACCCCTCGATGTGGATCGACCCGTTCGCACTGAGGTCGCCGTTAGCATGCACATCCGCGTTCGCAGCGCCATTTACGGCAAGGATCTCCGTGTTGCCCGAAAGATGCAGGTCGTCATCGGAGACGAGTGCGTAGTTGAACAGCTCGGCGAGCCCGCCGGAAATCAGACCCTTGGTGTACCGCGACTCAACCCGGAACGTGCGTGAGTGATGCGTGCCAACCGACACGACAAAAACCGTATCAGGGTGTGTGCTCGTTACGGTCGTTTGAAACTGCGCGCCGTTGTACGTCGACTGCGGAAACTCGTACTGGGCCGTGTTGCTGAACCAGTGATCCGGGTCGTCGACGAGTCGGCGGACGGTCAGGTTCAGGCCGGTCAGTGCGGCCTCGCGCGCGAACATGCGATTGTGGTAGACCGCGAGGTCGGCGTCCGATTCGTTATTTGAGCGCTGTGTTCCCAAAAGTACGATCGCCACCAGCAGCGTTGCCGCCACGGCGAAGATGATGGATGATTGTCCCATGGACTATGTAATGTCAGAACCTTGTCAGGTTGGCCGGACGGAAAATGCGCTGCCACCGTGGCTGCTCGATCTCATCCCCGACGCCGAGGGGCGAAACCGCAGTGATGTCGACCGACACGAGCCGTGTGTTCGAGTACATTCCACCGACGGCGTTTGAATCCGCATCCATCAGATCGATGCGAACCCGGGTAACCGTCGGAAGACTCGAAGCCGTGTAGGCGCCATCCACGAGGCGCGTGATTTGGTAGGTAGTGACAACTTGGGAATTCTTGAGTGTGACCGAATCGGTCGGAACCCACTCGTACCGGATGAGGTGCGAGTCAGGATCGGCCTGGTCAACGCGTCCGTAGAAGGCAAAAACCCTCGTGGACGAAAGGGTGTCAAATGTCTGGATTGCCGACGCCATCGCGGCCGTCGAGACACCGGCGCCGATGTTCGAGAAGTCGCGCTCCATCATCTGCGCGAGATCAAGCAGTCGGGTCTTCGCCGCCGAATACTGCGTCGCATCCACCGAACTGTTCTGTCCGCGAAGCTGCACGCCTGCTACAATCAGGATCAGCACGGCGCCGATAACGATCGAGGTAATATGGTCGATGAGAAATTGCATCGGCTAGATATCCGTCACCTTGTCATAGGTGATGACGCGCCGCATCTGCAACGTGACCGGATTGCCTCCCAGCGACATGTGTGGATTCGTCACACTGACCGTCACTTCCTTCGCGAAGGTCTGCGATCCCGTCACGATGGTCGGGTCATCTTCATCCACGTAGCGAACGTTAATCGATACGCCAAATCGGAATCCGTCCCGCTCGCGGTTGAACGAAACACCATCGAACTCCTCGATGCTTTCGCATGTGCTGAAGCTGGCACATCCGCCGAAATTATTCTCCGCCGTCAACCCGTTTGCCGTCGTCACCGGCGGCCAGACGTGGACCTTCGACGTGTCCGTATTGACATCGAACGGCATCCGCGAGATGTACTCGATCACGTCGACGGCAACGCCGCTCGCCTGCGTCGAGACCTCGTTGAAGGCCATGCGTCGCTGGGATCCACGCTGCGACTGCGCCACCGTGAAGGACAGGAGCGCGATCAGGGCCATCGCCAGAAGTGCGTAGAGTGTCTGCATGATCGCAGGTTACAGTAGGTGCTATTCGTCGGAAGCCGTGACGCGGATCACCTCCTCGATGGACGTGTCGCCCATCTTCACAACCTCTCTCGCCGACGCCAGCAGCGTCAACATCCCCTGTTCCACGGCCTTCGTTCGGATCGCGTCTTCGTCGATCGTGTCTTTCGATGCCACGATGATGTGGCGGATTTCCCGGGTGAAGTACAGCGCTTCACCAATTGCACGGCGCCCCTTGTAGCCGACTCCGCGGCACGTCTTGCAGTTCGGATCGTCACCCGAATGATAAAACGTCGTGCTCTCGATCTCGCGGTCAGTGTACCCCAGCTCCTGGAGGAGGACCGGATCGGGATTGTGGTCAATCCGCTTGCATTCCGGACATAACTTTCGGAGCAGTCGCTGCGCAACGATCAGGTTGATCGCGTACGCGATCAGGAAGAGTTCGATGCCCATCTTGTAGAGTCGCGAGATCGCGCTCGGGGCATCGTTCGTGTGCAGCGTCGAAAACGTCAGGTGACCCGTGTTGG
>JAGQWL010000109.1 GCA_020437385.1 Bacteroidota bacterium | reverse complement strand
TCGGCACCCTGCGCTTTCAGTCGCTCGGAAAGCGCCTCGCCCTGCTCGGTGTACTCATCCGACCATGCTTTGAGGCTACGCATGGCGTCAGCGAACATGTCGATGTGTTTGTTGGTGAGCGGACCGATGGAGTCAGCCGTTTGGGCCGAGGCAGTTCCAGTCGTCGAAACAAGAACGGCGAGCGCGGTCGTGAACAATAATGCACCAACCAACAGTTGGCGTCGTCGGGGAGATGCAGTAGGCATGATCCTGCGCGGCGTTTATTTGTGTAATTATGATGCGGTGGCCGTGATTTCCGTCAGGCGAACAGCGGGCGGCTGCGGTTTCAGGCACCACCGGTACCTACACATGCGTGGTTTAACCCGGATATAGCTCACCTGGTTCTCTAATTCGCCTGCGCCATCGGGTGTCAGTTCATTACCAGGCGTATCAGCGTATCGACAAGAGCCTCGCCTCGATCAGCCTCCGCTCGCTGCTACTTGCGGCATGACTGAGGGCCTTTTCGAGGTTGCTCCGTTGCCCCTCAGTGTCGCCTGCCATTTCGTGAAGACGAGCCGAGACGCTGTGATACAGGTGCTCGTTGCCGACGAATGATTCGGCATCCAGGGAAGCCAACTCTCGCAATGCGACATCCGCACCTCGCTGCTCTGCCAATACGACAAGCCGATTCAGACGCACGAAGGCCGTTGTCTTCACCTCGACCAATCGGTCGTACAGTGTCAAGAGGTAGTCCCACCGGGTATCGCCATACGCTTCGGCGACAGAATGCTGTGCAGCGATTGCAGCCTCGAGAACATAGGCGCTCGGATTGTCACCCGGGTTTGATCGAGCAAGGTACACGTGTCCCACCGATACCAATTCCTTATCCCACTTCGACCGGTCCTGATCGGCTAGTAGGATCAGCTCGTTGTTGTCGCCTAAACGCGCATCAAACCGGGCGGCATGATAACACATCAACGCCATCAGCGCGTTTGCGTCGGACGAAATCGACATCGGGTGTTCGCAAACCAGCTTCGTGAGACGCATCGCTTCCGCGCACAGGTCTCGCCGAATTGCCGCGTCGCCTGCCGACGCGAGGTACCCTTCGTTGAATGTCAGATAGAGCACCTTCAGCACGGAATCGACGCGCGATTTCAGCTGGGCTCCAGCCGGGATTTCGAGCTTGACGGCGGCCTCCTTGATTCGCTGTTTGGATCGCTGCAGTCTCTTCTTGATCGTCTCCTCCCGGGTCAGGAGAGCCCGAGCGATCTCGCGAACACCAAAGCCCGACGCGAGCTGCAGCGTGACCGCAATCTGATCGCGCTCGTCGAGTACCGGATGGCAACACGCGAAGATCAATCGAAGCTGACTGTCCGAAATCTCCGATTCGTGAAAGAGATCGGCCATCCCGATAGCGGCGGCACCCGGATCGACCGTGGACGCAAACTTGAGGTGCAGTTTGCCTCGACGGAGTTGATCGATTGCCCGGTTGCGTGCTGTCTGCATCAACCATCCGCCGGGGTTGGGGGGAACGCCGGTTCGCCACGATCTCAACGCGTGAACGAACGCATCCTGAACAACGTCCTCGACAAGTTCAAGCTGCTCAAATCCAAACAGCCGCGTGAGAACGGCGACCATCCTTCCGTACTCCGAGCGGAAAAGATGGTCAACCAGTTCTCGGTGCGATCGTGAGTCCATCAACCTTCGAAGACAACAACTTCGCGGACTTCAACCCAGCTTCCCAGATCGAAATCAGGAAAGTCGACGCACAGTGAGGCTGCGTCGTCGATATCCTCCGCCTTCACTACGAAATAGCCACCCACGACCTCCTTGGTCTCCGCAAATGGACCATCGATTACCGTATCGGCCGATTTTACGGTCTTGCCGACGGCCTCGAGCGCTTCGCCGGATACGTAGCGATCCTGCTGTTGCAGTTTCTCAACCCAGACAAACCATTTTCCCATCTTTGCCTGAATCTCGTCGGGAGACAAGCCAAGTCCTGAATAGTCAGTGCCCTTGAAGATCAGCATGAAGTCTTTCATCGGAATCGCGTTTTGGTTATTTAGATGATACACTCCATAACGAACGAGATCGAGCAGCGGGGACAGACGTACGAGATTTTTCTGTATTCAATCATTCACTCTCTTCCAGCCCGCCTTCCGAATGAAGATCCAACCTTGTGCGCTGCCCAGTGTGATGACCAGTGCGCTGCCCGGTGTGCTGCCGCGTGCGTTGCGGTATGCCCTTCTTTGTGTAGTCGCAGTCGGCACCACCGCCTGCAGGACGACGCCACCCGAATCTTCATCAGACACCATTGTAGTCCGCCTCGAACCCAGTCAATCGCGCGGACCATTCGCGGAAGGGTTTACGATTGCCCACCCGCCCGATCCGACTCGCGGAGATGTCTTCTCGGCCACAATCGAACAGGTAACTGACATTCCGGACTCTCTCGGAGATGCCGTCGTCTACGACGAAAACATGCAGATCCGGCAGCTCGTCTATCAAAGCTTCAAGTCCGGCGTGATGGACTCGACGTACTATGCCTCCTGGGTCGGGGGTTCAGGATTGGACGAGTCCCTGTACACGACCGAATCGGTCGATCAGAAGATCCAGTACCTCGTCGCCCGAGCTGCTGACGGAAGCTATGTCGTCATTGCCGACGCAAACAATGACGAGAGCTTTGCGGGCGAACGATCCTACACGATCCCGGCGGATGCGCCGGGTTCCTGGATCGAGAACCTTCTTTCGCTTCCGAGAATTCCCGTTGAGTACGAGGTATTCGATCGATCGGCCATTCGTACGAAGTCGAGCAAGATCCTTATCAACCCGTACCTGCCGCTGCCACCTGGCATGCACGGACTCGGATTCGGCGGATCCGAATCCTATGACGGTGTTCTGGAGCTGAACGGTGATCGATACGCCGTCTGGGCCGGGATGTCAAACGTCGGTGCCATCGAACCGGATGAGGCGTTGTTATGGGTAGAACCGATTGTTGGTGGCGACGTACCGATCACGCTGCACGGCAGGAAGCGGTACTGCAAAGACTGAAGGCGGACTCGACGTTCGACACGAGCGGATTTCCTCCGCAGTTCTTGCCCGGCGTCGATGAACCTTACAAGATCGACGACCTCATTCCGATCGGCGACGCCACGTATCGATTTGTCTCGATCAGTCCCCTGGGCACACAAGTGACGCTCGTTCGAACGGAGTCCAGTGAATATGGACTTCGAACCGGACTGACGGCTCCGGACTTCGAGGCGCGGACCCTCGAAGGATCGACGATTCGTCTTTCCGATTACCGTGGCAAATTTGTTCTGATCGATTTCTGGGGCACCTGGTGTTCGCCATGTCTCGGAGAGGTTCCCTACCTGAAGGCGGCATACGAAACGTGGCCGCGCGATCAGTTTGAGATTCTCGCGATAGCGAACGACGATGTCGACAGTTTGCGAGCGTTTGTGGAACGCGAGGAGCTTCCGTGGACGCAGGTACCGCAGATGGAAGGAAGTGACAGCCTGTCGAACGTACTTGACGCGTATCGCATTACGGGCTATCCAACGACGCTCTTGATCGATCCGAACGGGGTTATCGTTGCGCGCGAAGGCGAACTACGGACGGAGAATCTGGCCAGGACGTTACAAGAACAACTCGCGATGCGACCGTAACAACACGATCGAAGTCGGGCGTGTGTCGACGCGGGAGCGCCGCCTGCGTTTCCATCAAACTTGCATTTCTACCGTATTCTGCTATCTTGAAAGACTGCCGTTTTGTGACGGCGCGTATCCGGAGTGATCCATCTGCTCCCGGTTGATCTGGCTCAGGCCTTGTGCGGCAAGACGAACCGGGTTTCGCAAAGACTCTCTAATTCCTCGGCACACGTTATTTACCGGATCGTAATGTGTCAGTTTACTGGCAACCATTGGTTGAGCCGATCACCCGACGCACTGCGTCGCCGCTGACGTGTTTGCGACAGACGTTCGTTCTGCTCGACGACATTCAGCAACAGCGATAGGTCTACGACCATCATCGCGGGATGACCGGCAAGTTCGGTCTTGAGCACAAATTGCTCGCCATTGCTGCTCCGCACGGGACGTCGACTTGACGTCTGATAATCCCGGGAAAAGGAGCTTGAGCGCCAATACGCGCACCGAAACCCTTCGCTCCTTAGCTGCGAGGCTCCGGGAAGGACTGTCCGAGGGCCAAACACCAGGCAGAGATCTGCCCCGTTCGCAGTTACGTGTACGCGACACAAATTTGACGAGAGGTGAGAAATGAGACCAAGAACAGATATCGGGACGCCAGGCAAGCCTCGCTTCTACGGCATCCACAACATCGATAAACTGCCGCAGTTCGGTCTTCTCAGTGACGACGAACAATTTGCACTGAAGGTGGTCGGGCGCGTTCTGCCCTTTCGAGTCAACAATTACGTCGTCGACGAATTGATCGATTGGTCAAACGTTCCTGACGATCCCGTTTTCCAGCTCACGTTCATGCAGAAGGAAATGCTGCGTGCGACGCACTTCGATAAGATGGCCGATGCAGTGAAACGGGAGCTCCCGAAGGCGGATCTGGATCGAATCGCGAGAGAGATCCGGCTTGACCTGAATCCCCATCCTGCCGGGCAGATGACCGCCAATGTGCCCAGACTGGAGGGCGAAGCCGTCCCGGGGATTCAACACAAATATCGCGAAACCTGCCTGGTCTTTCCGTCCAATGGCCAGACGTGTCATGCGTACTGCACGTTCTGTTTCAGGTGGCCGCAGTTTGTTGGTATGAACGACCTGAAATTTGCGACCGACGAATCCGCACGGTTCCAGCAGTACATCCGGCAGCACACCGAACTCACCGATGTTCTGTTCACCGGTGGCGACCCGATGGTGATGTCCGCCCGCAACATCGCTCGCTACATCGAGCCGCTCCTCGAACCCGAGTTTGAGCATATTCAGAGCATCAGAATCGGTACGAAGTCGCTTGGATACTGGCCCTACCGCTTTGTGACAGACAAGGATTCTGACGACATCATGCGTCTCTTCGACAAGATTGTTCGCTCCGGCAAGCATCTTGCGATCATGGCACACTTCAACCATTGGCAGGAGCTGGCGACTCCCGCAGTGCATGAAGCGATTCGCCGGGTGCGGTCGACGGGGGCGCAGATTCGAACCCAGTCGCCGCTTATTCGAAATATCAACGACAGATCGACCGTCTGGGCACGGATGTGGAAGGAACAGGTACGTCTCGGGTGCGTCCCCTACTATATGTTTGTAGAACGCGACACGGGATCCAAACACTATTTCGCCGTTCCGCTGGTCGACGCGTGGGAAATCTACCAGAAGGCCTTCCAGCAGGTGTCCGGCCTGGCACGAACCGTCCGCGGACCGTCGATGTCAGCTTTCCCGGGCAAGGTTGCCGTCGAGGGCATCTCCGAAATTCGTGGTGAACGCGTATTCGTACTATCGTTCCTGCAAGCCCGCAATCCCGACCATGTCAAGCGACCGTTCTTCGCACGCTTTGATCCCAACGCTACGTGGCTGTCGCAACTGAAGCCGGCATTCGGGAGAGAGCGTTTCTTCTTTGAGCAGGAAAAGGGTACACATCGGCAGCACGGCGTCCGACAGGAGCGACGTGTGATGAACCTGAAGCTCAACTAGTCAGCCGACCCAGCCATTTTGTAGATGAAAAAGATCGAAGCGTTCGTCAAGCCCTTCACTGTCGAAGCCATCAAAAGCGCGCTCGTGGAGGCCGGGATCGAACGATTCCGTGTCGTTCCAGCGAACGAATTCAGCAGTGTAAAGACGCACGCTGACGTCTTCTCGGGAACGGAGTTCGCACTCGATATGACGCCAACGTCGCTTGTAGTTGTACACGCCGAAGATGAAACTGTCGACTCGATCGTTGACCTGTTCCTGCAGGCCGGTCAGACGGAACAGCGTGGCAACGGGAGGATCGTTGTCACAGCACTCGAAAAGGTGATCGAAATCGAGGCGTCGGAAACGGCTTCGTGAATTGCTGCCCGGGGCGGGGCGGCATTCCCGCGTGGTGCCGTGACGGCAGGTGCGGCAAAGGATTCATGTGACAAGTAGAGATTCATGTATCGGAACAGGCTCGTGTGGCTGGGCGTCGCCCTGCTGCTTTTCCCCATCCGGCTCGCCGGTGCGCAAACATCCGCGGACGACCACGGCGCTGACATCCCGGTCATCCTGAATAGCGGCTCCGCCAGCCAGCTCTCAACCGAGGGGTACTACACGTTGTCCTGGAGTGCCGATCTACCCGGCGATGTCACTCCGGATTTCGAGCTTTTTGAGTCAGACAACCGCTCGTTCGAAAACCAGACGCTTGTCTATCGGGGCCCCGATCTCGCAACGACTGTCAGCGGAAAGCCGAATGGTGTTTACCTCTATCGAATTCGCCTTGGCGATGACGGTGCCTACAGTAATGTGCACGCAGTCACTGTTGCGCACCACTCCCTCGGACGCGCCTTCACGTTCCTCGGAATCGGTGCCGTCGTCTTCTTCGCAACGCTTGGTTTGATCCTGGGCGGCAACAGCCGGGACGAAACACGTACGTCGAAATCAACCCGTCCCGACGCCACAGGAGGTTCTGATGGTCAATGAAGCAATTCTGAATCCGGGCGTTGCCGGACTGATACTCGTTGTGCTCAGCATTGTCTGGGTGCTGCTTGGTTGGTGGTGGGGTCGCAATGCGAACGAGCTTGAGGACTACATGCTCGCCGGCCGGAGTGTCGGCCTGGCCCTCGGTACGGCAACCGCAATGGCGACGTGGGTCACGTCCAACACAACGATGGTCGCGCCACAACTCACCTACCAGCTCGGAATCTGGGGAATGCTCGGCTATTCGCTTGGCGCTGTCGGCCTCTTCCTCTTCGCACCGATGGCCGCACGGATTCGGCGACTGATGCCGGGAGGTTTTACCAGCGGCGACTTCTTTCGGCTGCGATTCGGCACGACAGCGTGGCGTGTGTTTCTCGTGATTTCATTGGTCTACGGCGGCGGGTGGCTGATCAGCCTTGGCATGGCCGGTGGCATCCTCATCCAGGCACTCAGTGGCATTCCGTACTGGATCGGAATGACCGTCATTCTTGGCATCTGCGTGTGTTATACGCTGCTCGGCGGCCTCCGTGCGGTCATCGGCACCGACTTCGTTCAGACGATCGTCATCATCGCAGGCATTGTTGTACTTGGCTTTCTGACCATCCGCTACATCGGATTCGACGAAATTCACGATACGCTGGCAACGGATCGCCCCGAGCTTCTCAACTTCCTGATGCCCGCCGCGATCATGTTCCTGTTTAATAATCTGCTTTTCGGCATCGGCGAGATTTTTCATTCAAACGTGTGGTGGAGCAGGGCATTCGCCTTCGGCGAGGGCGTCGGTTTCAAGGCCTACCTGATCGCCGGACTCTTCTGGACGCCCATTCCGATCGCAGCAGGATTTATCGCGCTCGGTGCTCCGGCCCTCGGCTTCAACGTTCCGCGAGCGGACATGGTTGGTCCGCTGATGGCGGCCAACCTGCTCGGTGAAGCCGGCGCGATCCTTGTCTTCATCATCGTCTTCTCGGCGCTGGCGTCCAGCCTCGACTCACTGCTGGCGGCGACGAGCGACCTGATTGTCGAAGACATTTATCACAAGCATATTCGTCCCAACGCGACTCCGAAACAGATGCGAGGAGCCGCATCGCGAACAATCCTGATTCTCGGTTTCGGCACGTGGCTGCTTTGCATGCTCAACCTGACGACACTGGGTAGTCTGTTGCATTTCACCGGCGCGTTTGTGGCGTCAACGATCTGGCCGATCGCCGCCGGACTCTACTGGCGCAAAACGAACCCGACCGGTGCGACGATGGCGATGGTGCTTGGCAGCCTCGCGGGACTCTCCGCCTATTTCATCATTGGATTCTATGTGGCGGCTCTTGTCGGCTCCGCTGTTTCGATGACGACCGTCTTGTTGACTACGCTGATTCATCCGGCTCCGTTCGACTGGGATCTGCTACGAGAAGAGGTTGAACCGGCGGATTCGCCCCTGGCTCAGACATCATAACACAGGTGGTAAGATGATATCAGCCGCACTGCTTAAAACAATTGTCCTTGCGGCGCTGATCGTCAGCGCCGCGGCACCCATTATTCTCCTCGTCATGCTGGTAATTGACTGGAAGCGAGGTTCGCTATGGTAGAAGTTACAACCGACCCCACGCTGCTCGAACGACCGATCGAGGTGCGAAGCGGCGTGTCCGGAATTGAACGACCCCTCGCGCTCCTTGACGCCGTTCGTGAAAACGCCGAGCCGCTGTTGAACCTGGCGAACCGACACGTTGTGTCGGCACGTCAATTTGACCGGGAAACGCTCGTCCAGCTTTCCAGACTTGCAGCAGACATGGAGCGGCAGCCGACGCTGCTTCATCAGCCGCTTTCCGGCAAGATCATGATCACGGCGTTCTACGAGCCGAGCACCCGAACGCGCCTCTCTTTCGAGAGTGCCTGGCACCGGCTCGGGGGCGACGTCATCTCGATTACGGATCCGCTGACAACCGGTATCGCCAAAGGTGAAAGCCTGCGCGATGTCGCAGAGATGTTCAGCAGCTATGGCGACCTCGTGGTGCTGCGCGACAACAGTGAGGGTGCGATTTATGAGACGCTGAACGGCCTGCGCATCCCGATCATCAATGCCGGCAACGGGATCGACGAACATCCGACCCAGGCGCTGGCGGACCTGTACGCGATCTTCAAGTGGCGGCCGGATCTCGCCACCGCGTCCCCGAAGGAAAAGGTGCGCATCGGCATCATCGGCACGCCGGCCCGTATGCGAACCGTGCGCAGCCTGCTGATTCTGCTTTCCATGATATCGCACGCCATCGAGGAGGTGGTCGTCATCAATCACGATGACGACTTGTTTGATGACGGTCAGCGTGAGGAGCTCGAAGCGTCCGGGCTCAACTTGAATACGGAGAGCAATCTTGCCAGCGTTCTGCCGGACCTCGACATCGTTTACATCAACTCGATCGCGTGGGTCGGCGACACGTTCGAACGGTTGACCGGCGACTTGCGACTGACGGCCGACTCGCCTCTCAAGGAAGGAGCGATCGTTCTTCATCCGCTTGCCCGCGGACCCGAACTCGATGTCACGCTCGACTCTACCCCACACAACTGGTACTTCGCGCAAGCCAGGGGAGCCGTATTCATCCGGATGGCCCTGCTCACGTGCATCACCAGCCGGATCTCACAGGTTGTGGACGTCCCGCTTCCTGCGGCAACAGTCAACGAAAAAACTCAAACCCAGTAACCCACCATGTGCGGCATAGCCGGATATATCAACCTGGACCGAAATCGCCCTATTGACCCGGATCTTCTCGTCTCGATGGCGGCGATCCAGCATCACCGTGGCCCGGACGGCTTCGGAGTCGCATCGATGGACGATGCCGGAGTCGGTTTCAGTCACGCCCGCCTCGCTATCATCGACCTTCACGATTCGGGTAACCAGCCGATCACCTCGTCGGACGGCCGTTTGATGACCACTCACAACGGCGAGTTCTACGACTATCAACGAATACGTGCCGATCTCACCGCTCGGGGAGCCCGATTCCAGACGAAGTCGGACTCCGAGCTACTCCTGCACCTCTATCCGCGGCTGGATCTGTTCGGCATGCTGTCGCACCTGCGCGGAGAGTTTGCCTTTGCCCTCTATGACCGCGAGCGCGACCGACTGATTCTCGTCCGCGACCGCTTTGGGATCAAGCCGCTCTACTGGACGCAGGCGGGCGACACCATTGTTTTCGGCTCCGAAGTCAAGGTTCTTTTTGCCCATCCGGAAGTTGATCGGAATTTCTCGAACGAGGGTGTGTTTCATCAGCTCATGCAGACGATTGTGCCGGGGACCACGCCGTATGCGGGCGTGAATCAGGTCCAGCCCGGTCACGCGCTTGTTATCCAACGCGGTGAGAACGGATTCAAGATTTCCGATCAGGCCTACTGGGATATGCCGTTCCCGAGGCACGAGGATGCGCGCGCGGTGATGTCTGAACAGGAGTGCATCGAGGAAACGCGTGCAAGACTCCTCGAGGCTGTTCAGTTGCGTCTCGTAGCGGATGTGCCTGTTGGATGTTATCTCTCGGGCGGCATCGACTCGTGTTCAATTCTTGGTCTTGCCTCGGCTTGCCGGCAGGACTCCGTTCGCGCGTTCACGATCGGATTTGACCACGACGACTACGACGAAAGCGCCATCGCAACGCGGATGGCCGAATCGGTGGGCGCTGCGCAGGACATCCTTCGGGTCGACGCCTCACTTCTGTACGATCATTTCGTCGAAACGCATTGGCATACCGAACGCACCATCTACAATACCCTGGGCGTCGCCAAACTGCTCATGAGCAGGCACGTGCATGAAAGCGGCTACAAGGTTGTGGTAACGGGCGAGGGATCGGACGAGCTGTTTGCGGGCTATCCCAGTTTCCGGCGCGACATGTTTCTGTACGGTCTCGACTCGTTACCGGCGACCGAACGGGAAACCTGGACGCGAATGCTTTCCGAATCGAACGAGTTGTTCTCCGGCGCCATGCTTGCTGCGGAGGCAGTAGACGATCCGGCCTTGACAGCTCTCTGCGGGTTTACCCCTTCCTGCCTGCAGCCATGGCTCGCCGCTGCCGTTCGCGTGCCGGCACTCTTGTCGCCGCACATCCGAGGAGCACTCGACGGCTATTCACCGGGCAGCGCGATTGCCGACGCGCTCGACCGGAGCCAGATCGAGGACCGACATCCGCTCGACATTGCCCAATACGTCTGGATCAAAACGATGCTCGAGGGCCAGATCCTGACATGGGGTGGCGACCGCGTCGACATGGCCAATTCGATGGAGGCCCGACCCGCGTTTCTCGACCACCATCTTGCAGAGTACGCGGCCACGATCCCGCCGCGATACCGAATCAAGGGCCGGACTGAGAAGTACGTTCTACGCGAGGCAATGAAGGGACTTCTGCCAACTGAACTCTACGAGCGGGAGAAGTTTGCCTTCATGGCACCTCCTGCGCATACCGACGATGATAAACTCAACGCGATGAAAGAACTGGCGGCGACGTACCTCACGCCCGATCACATCGCCGACGCCGGTGTGCTCGATCACAAGAACGTCGGTCGGCTCCTGGACCTGTATTACTCTGACGAAACGCCTCGATCAACGCTTGTCCAACTCGATGCGCTGATCAATCACGCGCTCGGCATCCAGATTATTCACGAGTCGCTACTATCAGAAGACATCCCTGCCATGGCGCGCGCCAAGGCAGAGGAACTTGGCTGGTCGGCCGATCAGGTAGCCGTCGCGTAGCACGGGTACTTCGCGGGCGTTATTTCCCGAATCCAATGGAGAAGCCCCACGAACCGAGTGCGCCGTCGAATCGATCGAGCTGAAACGAGGGCACTCGCATGTAGGTAAGTTCCAGAGTCCAGACGCTTCGAGACCTGGCAAACTCAACACCCAGACCCGCATTTATCGACACGAAGGAATCATCGGTTGTATCGAGTACGTCAACGTCCTCGTTGTCTTTGGTCCAGTCTCTCAGAACGTTGTCGAGAACAGCACTGTACCCCACACCTCCAAGAACGTAGAGGTGGTGCCGATACGGATTGCCGATTGCGTATCGGATTTGCGGGCGCACGTCGACTGACGTAAGCCAGTAGTACCAGTCGCCGTTAGGCGGAAGCTGGATCTCGCCCTCTTCAACGGGGTCAGTCGCCCGAAACGCCAAACCGACATCGGTCTGCAATCGGATGCGCCGCTGCACTCGAACCGCCAGCGACATTCCAAGGTCGACCCCCGGAGATGATTCGTGCTGCGGGTGTTCAAGCCGGGCGAGATTTACCGACGCTTTCGCAAACGCGACATGCACCGGCTCGATGTGCTTGTAAAGCTGCAGAACCGGTATGCGCTTACGGGACTTCGCGACGTCCACAGCACGCTTGCCGTCTTCATTTCGCGCTTTCCGTGAAGCTCCGGATCGGAGAAGCACTTCTACCGTCCGGGCGCTGCCGGCGCCGGACGCCAACATCAACGGTGTGTTGCTTTCGTCGTCTGCCGCGTCCACTTCTGCTCCGTTGTCGATCAGCAGACGCACCGCATCCGTGTTGGCGTGCGCCGCCGCAACAGACAACGCGGTTCTCCCCCGTTCGCTCCGAAGAGACAGGTCCGCACCGAGGCGCAGGAGATCGTCGATTACATCCGTTACCCCCGATTCGGCCGCGAAGTGCAGGGCTGTCCAGTCACTCGGACCTTTGGTGTTCGGGTTCGCGCCGGCCTCGACCATCGCCGGTATCAACTGCGGCATGCGACTGACTGCCAACATCAGTGCCGTATTCCCATTCGCATCCTTGATCTCCGGGTCGGCGCCGAGGTCCAGAAGTACCCGTACGAGATCCGCCCTACCTGATCGAATTGCTGCAAGCAAGGCAGTGTCACCGTCGTCGGCAACCCTGTCAACACTGGCGCCGAACGAAACGAGGGTTCGGATCAACTCAGCGTCACCGCGCCCGACGGCCGAGTGAAGCGGCGTGCGGCCGGTATCGGTAGCCGCGTTCGGATCCGCTCCTGCTTCCAGAAGCCACGATGTCGAGGCGTTCTGTCCGGCGAGGGCTGCAAGGTGCAGCGCAGTATATCCGGAATCGGATGGAAGGTCGATGGAAGCACCGCGATCCACCAGGACTGCCATCACGTCGATCTGTCCGGTGACCGCGGCAGCGGCGAGCAGCGTGTGGGCGGATATATCGGATGGCGTTACCGTGAAGGTCTCGCGATCCGGATAATAAACGTTCATCCATGGCGAATCGAACTCGAGGCTGGTCACGACGCCCGCACTCGTTCCGGAACTGTCAGCGAAAACAATCTTGCGGACCGCATGTGCGACGCTGAGTGCCCCGGATCGACAGACATACGACGACTGCTGCTCACCCGTGTAGAGCACTCCCTGGATATAGATTGTCTGGGTGAATAGAGCGGTCGGACCACAGTTGTACGTAGCCGCTTCCCATGCCGGAAACAGAAAAGGCAACACCGAGTCGAGGAGAAAAATCCGGCGCTCAACGGTGTCGTCCACACCGGTGGGAAACTCGAATACGCGCTTGCCCAGTCGCGAATCCGCACTGCCGCCAAGAGACTCGATCGCGCGGAGTGTACTGTCGAGTATTCCGATGTCACCGTGACGCGCAGCGATCTCAGCGCGAAAAAAGACGAGGTCGCGAAGGGCCTCGCTTTCCCTGACGGCCGACTCGTATCCAAGCCGGGTCGGCGGAATGTCGTCAAGTATGCTGCGGAGCGCTTCTGCCCGCTCCTCATCTACATCGTGCGACGGTCGGTCCTGTGCCCGGGAATCGGTCGCGAGTGCCAGCAACGCGATGAGCATCGTCGGGAGCAGGCACCGGTAACGTGACGGACGACAGTATGGGAGTGCGCGCATCGGGTATCTCCAGATTTGGACACCGTGATTAGACACCGTGATTGGACACCGTGATTGGACACCGTGATTGGACACCGTGAACTTCCGGCATTCCGGTTGAGCAACCAGCAAGGTCAGGTATGATAATCGTGACGGCAAAATGCCGACCGCGGCGTCGAACGCTACCGATCCACCTCACCGGCTTACCCCTTTCCACGGCACAGAACGACGCCTTCGAGCCCGCTGCGTCTGCGTGTCAGGCCAAAAAATGACTCAAAAATGTCTGTTTTTCAAACAACACCTTCGATCTGAACTTTTTTCGGCCCGAGCGAGGTTACGTTTGGGCAACTCTGTGTCTTGAATGGTAGCGCCCTCCGCGAAGCGCCAGGCAGTATCGTCGGTGGCCCGAATGCACGCGGGCCATCGGCGAACCTGGCGTGAGGACGCAACCAGACTGGTAATTATGCAGAGGTCCAGCCATGCAAGCATCCGAGGCGCAGAAAGAGGCAGTACGAGACGTACAATCCGACAATCGAAATGGCCAATCCGACTCCTTCGACGACCAGCTTTACCGACACCTTATCGCCCTGATCTGTCGTGAAGGACAGCCCGATAGTCTGAAGCGTGCGCGGGATCGCTTTGAGGCCAACTACATTCGGCACATCCTGGAACTGCACGCATGGCGCATCAATGAAACGGCGGATGCACTCGGCATCAACCGCGTACATCTGTGGAAGCGGATGAAACAGCTCGGATTTCATAAGCGCAGCGAGAGCTGATGCCGTCGATTGGGCTGGCAGTGAGGCAGTGAAGAACCTACCTTGCACGTGTCATTGAGCCTGTCCCGTTCGACGCCCAGATGTTTACGGCACTTTATTACAGCACCTTCGCACTCCTGATGGTTTTTGCGATTGCCTTGCTTGGAAGCGGCAATCGCTCGGTCGCGTCAAACAGATATCTGGCGGCAATTCTTCTTGCAAATGCGCTGATCGTTTTGCGCTTTGCTTTGGCTGCATCTACACCCGTCCCCTTCTTGACCGCAGTACCGGTGCGTGCGATTGCTACCGGCCTGTTCGCCGCAATCCCTGCCCTGGTTTTTCTTTGGGAAAGAGTCGCCTCCGGCTCCTCGGGTTCTTCAGGCGCCCCAACTGCTTCAGGCTCGTACGGACCGCTCGTGCATTTCGTACCCGCTGCGACCCTCGCATTCTGCTTGATGGTTTTTCCGAGAACGCCGGGAGTAGTAGTGCTGTTTTTCATTCAGATCAGCTTCCTGTTGTACTACGGTGCGGCGTGGCGCCACCTGAGTCGTCGGAAGTCGGCCAGGCCCGTGACAGGCTTGTCCCGGATTCGCTCGATCCTGCTGCTCTTCGGTGTGCACTGGCTGTTCAGTGCAGGATCCAGCATTGCGGGCCTCAGCCGGGCAATACCGGCGATAGCTGCGTCACTCGAGTTTGTTTCGATCCTGCTCCTCCTGATTTTCGCCGGCAGCGCTGCCGTTTCGGGAATCAGGGCGCTGCCGCTTTACGATGCGGGGACAGTATCCGCTGACCTTCTTTCGGCCGAAGAGACTGCGGTCGTATCCGCCAAGCTCAGTAGCCACATGGAGTCGCATCACGAATTCCTGGATCCGACCCTTACGATTGCCGATCTCGCGACGAGGCTGGGTGTACCGCAACGACACGTCTCGTACGTGCTGAATGCGCACCTTGGGGTATCCTTCACAGACTACATCAATCGGCTGCGGGTAGACTATGCCCGGGAGCTGCTCGTTTCTCCAGCTCGTCAAAACGATACCATACTCGCCATTCTTCACGACGCCGGCTTCAACTCCAAATCGGCCTTCAATCGCGTTTTTAAGGAAGTGACTGGGCAGACCCCCAGTGCATTTCGAAGGGCCCATACGTCCCAACTCGCGATTCGGGACGACACACGGCACTCGGCTCACTGATATTTCCACGATTCCCGCAAGTTTGCGGATTTGTGCATTAATCCTCGAGGCCGATGTCCCATTCGAATTTTTTCCGACTCGCGTCCCGATCCGGGTCGGTCATCTTGTTTGTTGCCGCACTTATCGGCTGTTCCTTCATCGACTCAGACAAGAAGAAGAACGACACGGGCTATGATCCTCCGTGGGAGCGCCGCGGTTGCGACGGACAGGACTACCTGTCGATCGAAGAAACACCCTACGTTTTGCCGTATCCCGTTGGAAAGAGGTATAAGATGAACCTCGGCAACTGCTCGACCTCGTACCACGCCGCCGAGTACCCGGATCGCTATGCCTACGATTTTGATATGCCGATCGGTACGCTTATAACAGCTTCCCGAGCCGGACGCGTGTTCATGGTCGTGGAGAGCGGCGTGGACTTCAATTCATCGGTCAACAATCTCGTGGTCGTCGACCATGGAGACGGGACGTATGCCGAGTATATGCACCTTACCCACAACGGCGCGGTCGTGAAGAACGGTGACATGGTCGAGAAGGGTGACAGCATCGGATACAGCGGAGCGACCGGGCTCGCGGGGTATCCCCACCTGCATTTCATTCTTGTGCGCGATAACCCTTCCTGGCCGTACAAGCCAGTGCCGGTCACCTTCGGGAACGCGAGCCCTGCCGACCGGATTCTTGACGAAGGAACCCGCTATGAAGCAAAACCGTGGTGATCACAGCAGCACATAGGGTCTGTGCGTGACCCCGAAGGCACCGTGGCCTTTGGCCGCGGGCTTCGGTGTTGGAGGTTTGTGGACGATAATTGAGGAACAGCATGCCTCAACAAGGCATAACCTGTCCGCAATCCACTGCCTCAGTCCATGCGCACGGTACCGCTTATCTCTCTGCTTGCCCTTTGTGGTTGCTGGAGCGACGCAGAGCATCTGAATCCCCTCGATCCGCTGTCTGCCGAATTTGAGAACGTCGGGGCGATCGATGGCACCGTGGCCGACCGGGGATTTCGTCCACTTGAAGGTGTCGTGGTCTCGCTCTCACCCGGAGGCGCAACCGCGACAACCAACGCGGCAGGGCAGTTCATCTTCGATGCTGTGGAGCCCGGGAGCTATACGCTTGCGGCATCACGCGAAGACCTGGAGCCGGAGGCCGCCAACGTCGTCGTCACGCTCGCAACTTCGACGACAACCTCCCTTACGCTCAACCACCTTCCGAGCGTCTCATCCGGAACGATGGTTACCAGTCACATCAGTCGATGGTGGCCGGCCAACGACCTGTACCGGCTGGACATCGCCGTAGACGTTGCGGACGCAGACGGAATCGTTGACATCGGTGGGGTTTCGCTTTCGCTCCCACATCTTTCCTTTGCCGTTGACCTCCAGCCCTCCGCGCCCGCAGGCACTTTCTCAATTACGCTCTCGGAGGAGGAGATACCTGGATCGACGGTGCACGAGCTATCTGGTCACCCGTTTTATTTCAGCGTCACGGACCAATTCGGGTCTTCGGTCACGGACGGGCCGTGGTTCATTTCGCGTATCATCGACTACGAACCGGAAACGTCGAGCCCATCCGGATCGCAGGAAGTACCGGGCGGGACGCCGCTGCTAACCTGGGTAGTTGCGGACGTACCATTCAGCCACACCTACCTGATCGAAGTGTACCGCGTGGACGCAGGTGTCGAAACGCGTGTTCTGCTCACCGACGGGATCGACGGGTCGTCGAATTCGGTCCAGCTATCCGAAGCGCTTGCGACGGGTCAATACTACTGGACCGTCTCCGTTGTAGATGGGTTTGGCAACCGCAGCCGGTCGAGAGAAGCCGGTTTTATCGTACCATAAGTGAATGGAGTCATCGGACTACAGCCCCTTCGCGGCACTCTCCGAGATCGCGCTTACGATCAACTCGCTTCAGGACCCGGGAGAGGTCCTCGAGCGGGTGCTGCGCGTCGCGGTCGAGACACTGGACGCCGAACGCGGGTTTGTTCTGCTGCATCGCCCGGAAGATGACGAACTCTTCGAGGTGCGCGCCCAATTCAACATCGCGGCGGACCATCTCGGAGAGATCATGCGGATCTCAACCAGCGTCGTCCGGGAAGTGCTCGACTCGGGCGAACCGATCCTCGTTTTCGAAACAGAGAACGACGGTCGGTACGGATCATCCGAAAGCATCGTCATCGAGAAGATCCAGTCGATTGCGTGTGTTCCACTAAAGCGGAAGGAAAAGCAGATCGGCGCCATCTATCTCGACAGCGTGACGCGAAGAGGGAGGTTTACGCCCGTGCACCTCCCGTTTCTCTCGGCCGTCGCGAACCAGGCAGCCGTTGCGCTGGAGAACGCCGAACTCTACCAGTCGCTGCGTGACGAGAACAGGCGACTGCGATCGGAAGTTCAGCGCATGCATGGCTTTGAGGGCATCATCGGTCAGAGTGCAGCCATGCGAGAGGTTTTCGAAACCATGACGCAAGTGCTGGACACGTCGGCAACGGTGATGCTCACCGGCGAAAGTGGAACGGGCAAGGAGCTCGTTGCCCGAGCACTTCACTACAACGGCGAACGACGCGACAAGCCGTTCATTGCGGTCTTCTGCGGATCAATTCCTGAGAGCCTTCTCGAAAGTGAGTTGTTCGGACACAAAAAGGGTTCGTTTACCGGCGCCACCGCTGACAAGCGAGGGTTGTTCGAAGCAGCCAACGGCGGAACCATCTTCCTCGACGAGGTCAGCGAATTGAGTGCCCGGATGCAGACAAGTCTGCTGCGCGTTTTGCAGGAAGGTGAAATCAAGCGCGTCGGAGAAGAGACCATTCGCAAGATAGATGTCCGCGTCTTGTCCGCTACGAATCGGCCGCTCAAGGAATTGATTGCCGAAGGTGATTTCCGTGAGGACCTGTACTATCGCCTCAACACGATCGAGATCACACTGCCACCGCTGCGCCAACGACGCAGCGACGTCGTCCTGCTGGCCGATCACTTCCTCGAGCGGTTCGCCACGGGATCCAGAGACTATGTGAAGCGCTTCACGATTGATGCGCAGACAGCGCTGAAGTCGTATCCCTGGCCGGGCAATGTCCGTGAGCTGGAGAACACGATTGAACGAGCTGTCGTGCTGGCAAAGGGCGAGACGATCGATGCGGCAGACCTGCGCCTCCCGAAGGACATCGACGCGCTGCCTTACGCCCCTGGACTCCCGCTCAAAGAAATGGAGCGCAGATTCGTACTCCAGACAATGGAGGCCAACGATGGAAACGTGACGGCGACGGCCGAGGCGCTGGGCGTTTCGCGACGATGGCTGCACTACCGCCTCAAGGAATGGGAATCCCCGGACGAATAGGATCCGTCCGCCCGTTCGCGGAACTCGCGCGGGGGGCGGCGACCAGTGTGCTAAAAGGTCACGACGAGGCGTCGGACCGAACCGTCGTGGTGAAGGTTCTCCGGAGCGAGTGGGCGGATGACGTCGATCTGGTGCAGCGGTTCAAGGCTGAGGCGGATGCGCTTGCGGCTGTCAACAGCGATCACGTCGTGCACATTCTCGAACACGGCGATTCGGAGTCGGGTCCCTACATCATCACCGAATTCGTCGAAGGGAGGACGCTCGAAGCGCTCATTGCCGAGCGCACGGTTCCCGCAATACTTGGCGCATGGATCATCCGTGAGGCAGTTGTGGGTCTGTGTGCACTCCATGATGCGGGCCTGATCCATCGAGACTTCAAATCATCAAACATTCTCGTCGGGGACGACGGCGGCGTGAAGCTCGTCGATCTGGGGCTTGTCGACTCCGCCGCAAACCCGACAGTGACCGCCGCCGGTACACCGGGGTACATCGCCCCGGAGGTGCTGGCCGGCAACGCGGCTACTCGTACCTCCGACCTCTTTTCAGTCGGAATCACCCTGCTGGAGGCCGCGACCGGACAGAAACCGCGACAGGCTCGACCGGGGCAACAGTCGTTGGCGATGCACTTCGGCGATCTGCTGGCGTCTGCGGACGCGGACCTCGCCTCGCTGCATCAGCAACTCGTCGCATCGGACCCCGCACTCCGTCCGGCAAACTGCGACGATGTGCTTAATCGGCTCGACGCAATCCTCAACGGCTACCGCCCGAAGATCAACCGGGATACCCTTTCGCGATGGATCTCGGGAGAAAGGATGACGCTTCCGCGACGAATGATCGACCAGGACACGACGAGCGACTCCGGGAACCTCGTGGCGTCGATTTCGGCGAGCGTGAACGACCGCCGCAAGTCGGTTCTTTTCCGCATTCGCGGATGGCATATCGCGGCGCTTCTGATCACGTGGGCGCTCGTGGTCTTTCTCGTGAGGAAGCAGCAATCGGCCGATTCACCCATAACGTCGGCAGCGAGCGACTCGGCAGCAGCCGTCGAGGATGGGGCATCCCCGGTCGACACTCCGGAACGCGAGGCAACGGCATCCACCGGTGGTACAACTGCATCGACCGCCGGAACAACGGCATCATTCGATGGGACGGCGGAATCCGGTTCACCCGAACCACTGGAGCCGGCAAATGATGAGATCTCTGAGGATCCAGGCATCCCGGCTGCAGCGATCACGTCCGATGAGGGCGAACAGACGGCGCCGCCCGAAGACGGGGGCGAAGTCGCTGGTCTAATCGACAGCGAAGCGAATGACAAGAGCGCCGAAAGCGAATCGCCGGCCCGCCGCGCGACCGGCTATGCAGTAGTTGCGGCGGCGCCGTGGGCAGTCGTGGAGATCGACGGCTCAGGGGCTGGAACCACACCCCTTCGCGAAGCCATCACGCTGGACTCCGGCGCGCATCGCGTGCTATTCTCAAATCCGATGTTTCCTGATCTGAGCCGCCAGATTGTCATCGCGCCCGGGGACACGACGTACGTGACCGTGTCGATGTGGTCGACGGTCGCGAGAGTGAACCTGTCCGTCACGCCGTGGGCCGAAGTTCTTGTTGATGACGTTGTTCGCGACACGATACCGCTCAACGCGCCGCTCATCATACGACCGGGAATGCGCAAACTCACGCTCAGACACCCGGAACTCGGCACCTGGGATGATCTCATTAACTTCAAGGCCGATACAACCTATAATCTCAGCTTCAATTTGTACGACCTGTTGGACCGATGAACAACCCCTTCACATGCCGGAAGTCAAGGTGACAACAGTTCCATCGAGCCGCGCAGCTTCGACGGCACTGATCCCGGCCCTCTTCGTCGTGCTGTGTACGATGCTTTCGGTGAACGCCGGAAGCGCACAGGATATCGTGCGCCCGCTTGACCGGGCGGAGCGCGCCGTGGAGGCGCTGGACTACACGCGTGCCCGGACCGAACTCGAGGCACTCATCAGCAATCCGTCATCATTGACGATTGCTGACCTTGCCAGGGCGCACCTGTTGCTGGGTATTGTGGACTACTCTGAAAACAATATCCAGAATGCACGTTCGCGGTTCGTTAGCGCGCTGCAACTCGACCCGTCGATCAAGCCGGATCCTCGTACCGTAAGCCCGAAGATCGTTTCATTTTTCGGAACGCTCCAGGCAGAGGCCGTCGTTCGTTCGGATGCCGACATTCGCTACGTAACGATCGTGGACAACCGACCGGCCGCAGCGCTGCGTTCGATGGTCTTGCCGGGCTGGGGCCAGTTCTACAAGGGAGAACGGACAAAGGGCTTCGTCGCATCCACGGCATGGGTAGGAACATCCGGCGCAACCGTTGCGAGCGCCATCGCCGAGCGGCGCGCACGCAACCTGTACCTCGACGAAACGGACCCGAACCAGGTGGCCGCGCGGTTCGACACGTGGAACTCGCGTCAGAAGATGCGGAAGACCTTCCTTGCGTCCATGGCAGTCGTATGGTTGGCCGCATATGTCGACGCACTGGCATCTCCAGGCGACACACGCATTGCGCCGTCGCGTTTGTCGGTTGTTCCGGGCCAGGAACTCGGCGTTGGCGTCGCCTGGCGCTTCGGCGAGAACAGGCAGCACTGAGCACCTCGTTGGACTGCGCAAATCATGCGCACTCGCGTTGATTCATGCGCAGTGTCCAAAGCCCCGTGCGCAAGGCACGCTCCTGATATCGCCGAATTTTGCTTGCCAGAAGCCTTTGTTTATCACATTGATAACTGGCATCGTCGTTGCAAGGCTAGGCCGAGCCCACAACAAGAATCCCACTCCCATGCGTATCCGGTACAGCTCATTCTTCATGGCGGCGTTGTTTCTGTCGCTTCCATTGTCATCGGCAGTCGGACAGGACGCGTCGCTCACGCTGTCACGCTCGGCGGACTTCTCTACGGCGAACCGCGAGTTCGAGTCCGGCGACGTCGTTTACGTTCGCGTAACGGCACCCGAAATCGATCCTGCAGATGTCGATGTGAACGAACTCCGCATCTCCAGCGCAAACATCGCATCAGATGCGGCGTCGACGTGGTCGATGTCGTTCAAGAACAATCTCGACGGAACGTATACGGCAGCCATTGACTCGCTCGGCAACGGCATGTGGTACATCCGCGCGGTCATTGCAGACAGCAAGGGAGCCGGCTTCGAGGGAGACGCGACGTTCCGGATCGGTCCCGCCACGGATCCCGTCGAATTGCGTGCCGAGGGCCTGATAACGGAACTCGGCGACGCTTCTCTTGTCGTCTCCGAACGCAGGATCTTCGTGAACAACGATACCGAGATTGTCGACCAGAACGGCAACCTCCTCGACTTCAGCGAGCTGAAGATTGGAGACCGCGTCGTGGTCAACATTTCCGTCTCATTCAGCGGCGAACTGATCGCACGCCGTATTCAGCGTCGGTCACCGAACACGGACATTGCACTTCGCGGAAAGATTCAGGAGATCCGCGAGACGCAACTGGTACTTCTTGAACGGACCGTCATCGCGGATTCCGCAACGGTGGTGCGCGACGAATACGGTCAGCTCATCCGGTTCTCCCAGCTTGCCGTGGGTGACCTGATCAGTGTCAAGGGCACGCTGCTGGACGACAACAGCATCCTCGCCGCGGTGATCCAGCGCGAGTCCTCGCATCCGGACGAGTACGAATTCTCCGGAGCGATTCAGGAGCTGCGTGAGGGTTCGTTCGTCCTTCTCGGCCGGCACATCGGCGTGAACGACAGCACGGAAATTATCGGCAAGAACGGCGAGCCGATTCGGTTTGCGGACCTGCGTGTCGGCATGCTGATCCACGTTGTGGCGTTCGTGCCGGAGACGGATCAGTACGAATTCATGGCCAAGCGGATCAAGGTGGTCGAAGACAGCCGTATCGTGGTCGAAGGTTCGATCGAAGAGATTATCGAACGAACGGTTGTTGTCGAGGGCATTCCGTTCCGCGTAGTCGAGGACACAAAGATCGTCACCCTGGCCGGAGCCGAGCTGACCTTCAGTGACCTCCGCGTCGGATTCCGGGTCGTCGTCGAGGGGACCGCCACCAACACGAGCAATCAACTCGTTGCGTTGCGAATCGTTGTGCTGCGGCCGTCCGTCGAATACCGCACAATCACTGGATTCATCGAACGCATCGGCGAGTTGGACATCGTCGTGAACAACCACTTGATCGATGTCTCGGACCGGACGGAAATCATTGGCGTCAACGGAGACGTGATCAAGTTCTCGCAGCTTGAAGTGGGAATGAGGGTCCAGGTGCGGGCTGTGGTATTCGCGCTCGCCGACACGCCGGCTCTCGAGCCTGTTCTTGTGGCTGAACGCATCCAGGTTCTTCCGCCCCGCGAAACGCGTGTTGTTGGTCGGATTCGCGAAGTATCCGAAACATCGATTGTGATTGCTTCTGTTCGCGCAGCAATCACGCCGGAGACCAGGATTCTGAACGAGGCCGGCGACCCTATCGGGATCGACGCCCTCGAGGTTGGTGCGCTCGCGGCCATGCACGTTGTCAAGACGAGCGACGGAGTCGTTGCGACACGCATTCGACTGCTGCCGCGACTTGAAGACGAGGTCGGCGTTGCGGGTGTGCTCGAGGCCATCGAGGATTCGTCCCTCGTAATCCTGGGTCAGTCCTTCCACGTTCTCCCGAACACCGTTTCCCGCGACGTTGACGGGACAAAGATCGCATTCACGGATCTTGAGATCGGAAGACCGGTCGCGCTGCGCGGGGAGTTGCTTGCCGGCGGAACGCTCGTTGCACTTCATGTTCAGGAGTTGCGGAACGACGTAAAAACGATCAAGGCCCTCGGACCGATCGAAAGCGTTGGCACATCAACACTCGAAGTTATCGGCGTCCACTTCTTCGTCGACGGCAGCACGAAGATCTATGACCTCAACCGCAACGAGGTGTCGTTGGCCAACCTCAACGTGGGCCAGACCGTGCTTGTGAATGCGGAGGGCCAGCCGAACGGAACGAGACTGGCCAAAACCGTCCAGCTCCTCGACGTGGTTGTGTCTTCGGGTGACCTCGCAGTTGCCGGAGACGGGACGATCTCGGTACTCGGTGCCACGTACGAACTCGCCGCGGACGCGCTCGTGATCAGCGATGACAATGTCACCGTCGACGGCGGCGGTCTTCAGGACGGCATGTTCGTCGAAATCCGCGGGAGCCAGGTAGACGAAGGTGTCTTTACCGTCACAAAGGTGAAAATCCTTTCCGGACAGCTTGTTGGTACCGAAACTGCCGACCTACCGACGGGGTCCGGACTCGTTTTGCACTCGAACTATCCAAATCCGTTCAGTGACAAAACAACAATCGAGTACACGGTACCGGAGGAGCGAGCCACGTTCGAAACAACGATCGAGATTTTCGACCTGACGGGCCGGCGCGTGCGAACGCTCGCGAAGGGCGCCACCTCGACGGGTCTGCACTCGGTCACCTGGGATGCACGCGACGATGCCGGACGCGCCGTCGCCAGCGGACTGTACTTCTACAAGGTGCGAAATGGGGAAGCATCAGAAGTACGGACGATGATTCTGGTTCGATAGGCCGGAATCACGTCGGCGGTACGCCCCACCATTCCGCCGAGCAGGGGAACAAACGCGGGTGCAGAAGGGAACTGCATCCGCGTTTGCATTTTCCGCTAGCTTGAAAGTACCTGAGCCTTGTAGCCGCCCTTCTTTCGGTCGTTGAAATACAATCCGGCGAAGATCAGCGTTACAAGTGCTGCAAGCGGAACGAGATAGCGGAACGAGAGCCGGCCGCCATAATTCTCTGCTGGGCCAAGAATCGACTTCGCCTCCTCAACGACCTCGCCCTTAACCCCGCTTCCGATAATCGCGCGATACGCATTCGCCGTTTCAACCTCCGGAAGCTTCCCTGACGTGCGGTAGTAGGTCAGCACGCCTTCGATGTGGGCGATCGTTGCGGTGACATCCGCTTGCTGGTCTTCGGGTACACTTGCCAGCTCTGCTTTCAGGTGAGATTCCGAACGCTCCAGCAGCTCCACGGTCTGTTGTGGCGCGAAGCGCTCGTGCGCAATACTGTCTGCAACCTCACCCAGAATCGGCGCGGTTACGAGTCCGACGATGCCCATGCCGGCGCCACCCATAAGCGCGAGGCCCATTGCTCCGGTTCGCGGGATCCGTTCAGAGACAAATCCAAGCATCGTCGGCCAGATGAAGCAGATCCCCAGGGCAAAGACGGTCGCAGACGCGAACGCAGCGACACCCGTCTCTGCGTAGCTCAGCCAGAGCAATCCGACGCCGGTCAGCGCGGTCGATATCACGAGAATTCCCGTGGGTGAGAGTCTGTGAACAAGCGGACCCGATGCCCAGAGCCGAAGTACTGCCATCAGTCCGCTGATCCACACGAGAACAAGAATACCGGGGATCCCGCCGGACTCCAGCACGGCGGGGATCCATCGATTCGGACCCAGCTCAATCGACGCAGTGATGAACATCGCGAATAACATCAGGAGGAAGAGCGGCGTCGTGACCGTCGCCTTGATCATCTCGCCGAAGCTGACGCCGGCCTGCGCGTTCTCTGTCTTCGGGAACGTCTCGCGCGCCATGAGGAAGCCGTAGATGACAGCGGGGATCAGGATCAGGGCGAGCCGCACCTGCCACGTGCCGACGCCGAGCGCATTCAGACCGTAACTCGCGAGTCCACCGAGCACAATCCCGGCCGGCCACCACACGTGGAACTGATTCAGCTTGACGGTTTTGTTATCCGGATACAGCGTTGCCACAAGCGGGTTGCAGGCCGCCTCGACGAGCCCGTTGCCGAGCGAGAGAATGAGCGCACCCCAAAGCAGCATCCAGAATCCGCTCGCCGCGATCATTGTGATGACGCCGACGATGTGGCACACCACGGCCGAACGCAGCAGAAAACGCATGCCCAATGTGTCGCACAGCGGTCCGAAAATGAGAATCGAGATCGTGAAGCCCCAGACGGCCGCGCCCCCGATGTAACCCACCTCCAGATTGGACAGAATGAATCGGGTCTTGAGGGTCGCAAGGATATCTCCGATCACGGCAAATGCCACCGCAGAGACGGCAAGTGCGAAGCAACTTGCGATGAACAGTTTTTCGCGATTGATTCCGGTCAGATCAACCGGTGAGGCTGTGGTTTCTGTTGGAGCAGACATGGGGGCAGCGCACGTGCGCGATGTGTGGATAGAGAACTGGTTTGCCGCCAAAGCGACGGCTCGAGAGGGACACGGGCGCGGCGCCGACAACCGCATGCGTCCGGTCCCTGCGAATCGTGAACAACATCAGGCAACCGGGATGTCAATCCGCTTTCCTCCTTGCAATGCGGACTCGTGTGCACAGACACCCGTCATCGTCCAGTTGGCTGCGCGTCGCGCGTCGGCGACCGAGTGACGATCCTCCACGATCGCCCGGACAAATTCGTGGACGAGGTGAGGATGCGACCCTCCGTGTCCGCCGCCCTGGATGAAAGACGTGTGCTCGTTTTCGTCGTCGTAGACGCCGGCAAGCGTAAACGGCGCAATCTCCGGCGGGAGCAGGTGGCCGAAGTCGGGTACCTCGATTCGCTCTGCGTCTTCGTACCCGGAGAAAATCACGGGACCGTCCCCAATGAGCTGTTCCCACTCGAAGGAGCGCTCCGTCCCGTAGACGTCGAAACTCTCACGATACTGGCGAATCGTATCGAACAGCGACCGGGTCACCTCACACGCAAGGTTCGAGTCCCGGAGCTTGATCAGCGTCGTCTCTGCGGCAAACGGCGAGTTGTACTTCTCGACGTACTCGTCCTTGATGCGCCCCGAACCGAAACACACGACCGATTCCGCCATCGTGTCCGAGATCGCGAGCAACGGACTCACCGCATGCGTCGCGTAGTGCATCGGTGGAAATCCGTACCAGTACGGAGGCCAGCCCGGCAGGCCCATGTTCTGTTGATGCGAACCCCGCATGAATTGAATCCGCCCCAGCTTGCCTGAGTCGTGCAGATCCTTGGCGTAAAGAAACTCCCGCGTGAAAATCGCGGTCTCCATCATCATGTAGACCTTCCCCGAGCGATCGCGAGCCTCCACGAGCTGCAGACACTCCTCAACCGTCGTCGCCATCGGAACTGTGCATGCCGTGTGTTTGCCCGCGTTCAACGCCTGCAACGACATGTGGCCGTGATCGGCGATCGGCGAATTGATGTGTACGGCGTCAAGATCCGGATCCTGCAACAGCTCGTCGAAGCTGGTGAACCGGCGCTCGACTCCAAAGGCATCGCCGATTTCGTTGAGGTGTTGCTCGTTCCGCTGACAGATGGCGTGCAGCTCGGCGTCCGGGTGACGCTGATATATTGGTATGAACTCCGCGCCGAACCCGAGTCCGACAACGGCGACCTTGATCTTGCGAGATGCTTCCACCATGGCTGCGAGCGTGTATTATGTCGACGGATGTGCGTGGCTGCCTTGAACTGCTCGCAGCCGAATGAGCGTTGCAGTGTAGGAACTTGGCGAGAAAAAGTCATATGCACCCGCGTATCTTGCCCAGACATTGTCCGGATACTGCCATGCCTCCTTCGATTCGCCGGGCCGACAGCGTCGCGATTCCAGCCGTTCTGTTGTGCGCCGCCTCCCTCCTTTCAATTTCCGCACGAACCGCGCACGCGCAGTCACACGACTATCATGCGCTGTTTGACGGTGAGAGTTTTGCCGGATGGGAGGGATCGAGTGACCTCTTTCGCGTCGAAAACGGATCGATCGTCGCCGGACGCCTCGATGAGTCGATTCCTGAAAACGCCTTCTTGTGCACGACTCGCGAGTACAGCGACTTCGAATTGAAGCTCGATGTGAAGATCGACGGTCCCGGCGACAACGGTGGCATCCAGTTCCGGAGCCGTCGACTTCCAGCACATTTCGAGGTGTCCGGCTATCAGGCAGACGCTGGAACGGTCGGAAGCGAATGGTTCAATTCCGTCATCGGCATTGAAGGACCCGTCGCGCCAGACGCCCGGTCTCCCGTCTGGGGATCGCTATACGATGAGTCGCGACGCAACCGGTATCTGGCCTGGGGAATGCCGGATGACGTCAACCGACTGTTGAACGACGGATGGAACGAACTCACCGTGCGCGCCGAAGGCCCCCGAATCCGGATTCTGCTGAATGGGCAGCAGACTGTCGACTACCTCGAAAAAGCCCATGTGCCTCAAGCGGGTAACATCTGCCTGCAGGTTCACAGCGGCGCCCCGACTGAAATTGCACACCGAAATATCCGCATCAAAGAACTGCCGGGCAGTTACGTCGCATTCGAACGCACAAGACTGGACGACTTTTTTTATGGCGAAGGTGCGAACTTCGGCGACCTGAACGGGGACGGTATTCACGACCTCGTGTCGGGTCCGTACTGGTACGAGGGCCCTGACTTCTCAATCCGGCATGAGTACTACAAGCCGAAAGCCTACGACCCGGCTCACTATTCCGACAACTTCTTCGCGCACGTTCTCGACTTCAACGGCGACTCGCGCAACGACATTCTGATCATCGGATTCCCCGGACAGACAGCCACCTGGTTTGAGAATCCCGGTCCACCGTACCTGGATATCCCGGTGCCACCTGCTAGACACGACGGTGTCTGGCCGCTTCCGATGGACGACGCGCCTGCACCGGCAACCAAAGACACAACACGTTACTGGGCCGCGCACGTTGTTTTCGATATTGTTGACAATGAATCGCCCTGGTGGACGGATCTCACCGGTGATGGAAAACCCGAAATCGTCGCCATAAATAACGGTCGATACGGCTACATCGAACCGGATTGGACCGCACCCGAAAAGCCGTGGCCGTTCACACCAATCTCGCCGGAGAACGGATGGCAGCGGTTCACTCACGGCCTCGGCGTCGGCGACATCAACAACGACGGGCGGATGGATCTCATCGAGCGTGCAGGCTGGTGGGAGCAACCGGCCTCGCTGCGCGGGAACCCGATCTGGTCGTTTCACGAGGTGCCCTTCAGCGAACGCGGCGGTTCGCAGATGTATGCGTACGACTTCGATGGAGACGGCGACAACGATGTCCTCACCGGACTCGCCGCCCACGGCTACGGGTTTGTGTTGTACGAAAATCTCGTCATCGACTCCGGACGATCCGATAAGGAAGGTCGTGCCAATGGCGCAAGGCGATCGACCGACAGCGGCTCCATGGTTTCTGCCGCACCGATCTCGTTTCGAAAGCAGGTGATCATCGGAGAAACGGCCGAGGATAATCCATACGGGGTCGTCTTTGCCGAGATTCATGCCGTCGACCTCGCCGACATGGACGGCGACGGCGTTTTGGATGTCGTGACCGGAAAGCGATGGTGGTCGCATGGCGTGGAGGGTGATCCCGACATCAACCCCCGCGCAGTGCTGTATTGGCTCCAGACCGTTCGAACCGATGGTGGTGTCGAGTTTGTCCCGCACCTCATTGACGATGACTCCGGTGTCGGCGTCCAGATTGTGGCCGGCGATATCAACGGCGACTCGCTCCCGGATGTGATCGTCGGAAACAAGAAGGGAACGACGCTGCTCACGCAGGTCCGCGACTAACGGCGCCCGTTCGGCCCAGGCCTGCAACTAGCATCCGCCCCTTTCTGTCCAGGCCACAAGTCGCTGGGTCTGGATACTGAGAACCTGTGATACAAGTCCATTGCAATCGAGAACTATGAAACCGCGTCTGACACCAGCACTTTTCGGAATTGCCCGCTACGCAACTGCTTTACTGTTTACTGCGCTCGTCACAATAGAAATTGCTTCCGCGCAGGAGCTGCGCGTTGGCCAGGGCATGGCGGACTCGTTGAGCGCTGAGTCCGCTCACAGCTACACGATCAACGCTGAAGCCAACCGGTACGTGTACGGATTTGCGGATCAGATCAGTGTCGATGTTGTGGTCAAGGTGACGGCACCGAGTGGATTGGTGATCGGAACGTTCGACAGTCCGCGACGCGGACCGGAAACCTTCCAGTTCTTCACCGACGAATCGGGGGAATACAAGGTCGAGGTCACTCCGTTCGAGCGCGCTCAGGGACGTTATCGGATTGAGCTTGTTACGAACGAGCGGAAGCAGACGAATCCGAAGAAGCTCGTTGACCAACTCATGCGGCCGTTCAGTGGCACCGATCGTCCGGGTGTTGCTGTTTCGGTTCTGAAGAACGGCAAGGTTGTGTTTGCGAAGGGGTATGGAATGGCGAACCTGACGGATGGTGTCCCAATGACGGAGAACAGCGGGATGAGCATCGCCTCCGTTTCGAAGCAATTTACTGCGATGGCGATCGTGCTCCTGGAGCAGGACGGCAAACTGTCGCTCGACGACGATGTCCGCAAGTACATCCCCGAGCTCAAGGATTTTGGTACGCCGGTCACGCTCCGCAATTTGCTGAACCACACTTCGGGTTATCGTGAAATACTAAACATGCTTCCTTTCGATGGATGGGATGCCACTGACGCGATGTCACGGGACCAGTTGATAAAGGTCATCCAGAGGCAGCCACAACTGCAGAACACCCCCGGAGCGGAATACAACTACAACAACACCGCGTTCGGCCTGCTTGCTACGGTCGTCGAGCGCGCGTCCGGCGAAGACTTTCGACCGTTTATGGAGCGGCGGATCTTCCGGCCTCTGGGCATGGATCACACGACAATCAAAACGCATCAGGGACAGGTCATTCCGGGAAGCTCGCAAGGCTACGACAACGCGGAAGATGGTGGGTTCAAATACGTGACCGATTTTGCCTCGCTCTACGGGGCCAGCGGCGTCAACTCCACCGCACTGGACATGACGAAGTGGATGCTCAACTACCGGGACGCGAAGGTCGGCGGTCGGGACGCGATCGATAAGCTAACAACGCGAGGCATCCTGACGAGCGGCGATACGACAGGGTATGCGCTCGGGCTCGGCGTGGGAAAATGGCGCGGTCAAACGCGGTATTCACACAGTGGCGGCGAAACGTCGCATCGTTCCTACTTCGCCTATTTCCCGGAGATTGATTGTGGCGTCTTCATCTCCAGTAATCATCCGTCCTTTTCGCGTGAGGTCTGGAACGACATCGCTGATGCGTTTTTTGGCGAGCTGCTCGATGCGGAAGAGGCGCCTGCTGCGCAGAAGACAGCGCCAACCACCGGACCCACCGCTGCGCAGCTCGAAGCGATCACGGGCAAGTACCAGTTCGTCGGCGCATCGCTCGTCATCGAATACACGGTCGAGAACGGCAGGCTGTACGGTCAGGCGACGAATCAGCCTCGGTTCGCATTGGACGCGACGAGCGATTCAACATTCAGCTTCGTCGGCGTTCCGGCGTCTGTGACCTTCCATTACGAAGCGGATGGAAGTGTGAAACGCGGCATGCACCATCAGGGCGGCAACTCACCAATCAAGCGTCTCGAACCCGTGGAGATGACGGACGAGGAGAAGCGCGCCTACACCGGACGGTATTTTATGGAAGAGCTGGAAACCGTCTATACGGTTACGCTGCGTGACGGCAAATTGATGATGGAGCACGTGCGCTATGACCCGTTCGAGCTCACGCACCGCAGCGGCGATGAATTCACCGGCGGCATCTGGTTCATGACGGACGTCAAGTTTTATCGGGACCCGAACGGCGAGATCTCCGGGTTCACCGCGTCGAACGGTCGTACGCGCGGTGTCTGGGCGGGGAAGATGAAGGAATGAATGGGGGACGCTCGCTTCGCTCGCGAAGTGAGCAGTCATCAGTGACCAGTGATCAGAATGGCGATTCGCCGTCTCGCCGCGGGGTCTGCGCCGTCTCGCCGCGGGCAACCCGAGCTCCGGACGCGCCATCGAAGCACAACAATAACCTCGGCGACTTAAGACCCGCGTGTGTTGTGCATCGAGGAAACCGCGGCGGCACGGTATTGCGGCTCGCCATGCGAGCTTCCATCATTCCATCATTCCATCATTCCATCATTCCCTCATTCTCCCATTCACCCATTCACCCATTCATTCTCCCAGAAGACGGCGCGACTACTCACTCCCTACTGGCTCGTCCGTCGGAATCAGCAGATTCAGTCCCTTAACCAGCTCGGCCTGTTTCGCCGGATCCGTCTCCGTCTCGAGTGCTCGAGCGAGAACGCGCAGCGCCTCTGTCCCCCCCGTCGCGGTCATCCGCCGAATCGTGAACGGCAGGATGTTCGGAATCTCGGTCTTCAGTGCAAGCCCCAGCGCACGGTCCATGTCCAGCGGGACGAGCGGCTCCGCTGCGTACCAGTCCATCAGCGGCAGGTTGTGATCATTGGCGTCTTCTGTGTGAGAATACAATCCTTCGACCACCTCCCACCGCTCGTTCTCCGGCATCCGCTGCAAGGCACTGGTCAGGTAGAGGCGAACCATCTGCGACGGATCCGTCCGCGATAGCTCGGCAAAACGAACCCGGGCCGCTTCGGGTACGGCCTTGTCCTCTGCCAGGAATTGAATCGCCCAGCTCCGCATGTATTCGTCCCTGTCGCCCAGCAACTTCACCAACTCCGCGTCGTCGAGACCGTCAGTCACCTGCAAGGCCCATAACGCGCGAAGCCTTCGAGTAACATCCGGATTCTCGTTCAGGATCTTCTTCAGCGCTTTGTGCACCTTCGGATCCGATCCGCGCTCCATGAGGATGCGGCGCGAATGCCTGACGTACCAGTCGTTCTCGTGGAGTTGCAGCTTCACCAGCTCAGTACTGGACATCGCCTGAAGATCAACCTGCACCCACTTGTCGTCTTTGTACGTGATCTTGAAAATCCGCCCGAGTGTCTTGTCATGGACATCCGGGTTCGGGCTGTGGCACTGGTTCTTGTCGTACCAGTCTATCACAAACACGGAACCGTCCGGCCCGTACTTGTTGTTAAGCTGCTGGGACCACGAGTCATTGGCAAACAGGAAGTCGTCTCCGTGATGCCCGACATAACCCGATCCATCGCGTTCCAGAATATCCATGTTCGTGCGGAACCCGTGGATGTTCGTCGTGAAGATCTGGTTTCGATACTGTTCGGGCCAGGACCCGCCCAGGTAAACCATCGCGCCGACGTGTGCATGTCCGCCTCCGGCCGCACCGGATCGATGATTCCCGGCATGCGGACCGCGATCCCCGACCCAGTGCACGTGATCCGCGTGGGTCTTGATGTCGTCGTAGGTGTACGGGTTGAAATGCTGGCCTCCCTGCCGCTGATATCGAGCACCCTGAATCACGTTGTACAGGTGCGGAATAACACAAGCGGTGATGAAGCCGTGGCCGTAGTCATTGAAGTCCAGCCCCCACGGGTTACTACTGCCTTGAGCAAATGCCTCGAAGATGTGTTTCGTCGGATGATACCGCCACACACCTGCGTTGAACGGAATCCGTTCGTCGTCTGGAGTGCCCGGCTTGCCGACCAGTGAGTGGGTGAAGACACCGTGTGCGCCGTAGAGCCAGCCGTCGGGTCCCCATCGGAAGCTGTTCAGTGTTTCGTGCGTGTCCTGCGTGCCCCATCCGTCGAGCAACACCTGCGGCGGACCCGCCGGCTCGTCCGTCCCGGGCTTGATCGGGATGAAGAGAAACTTCGGCGCTGCGCCGACCCACACGCCGCCGAAACCGACCTCCATTCCACTTACAAGATTGAGCCCTTCGATGAAGACCTTTCGACTGTCGAGTGTGCCATCGCCGTCCGTATCCTCGAAGATCAGAATCCGATCCTCGCCTTCACCTTCGGGCGCGGGCACTGGATACGTGTGCGCCTCGACAACCCAGAGTCGCCCGCGATCATCAAACGTGAACGTGATCGGGCGAACGACGTCCGGCTCGGCTGCGGCCAGCGTCACCTTGAATCCGTCCGGCACCTCCATCGCAGCAACGGCATCCTTTCCGGAGAGTCCGTTGATATTGATAACCGGATCGATAGGCGGCAGGATGACGACGTCGTCGGGGTGAAGTTCATTGACGAACGTAGGTCGTTCGGGATAAAACCGGAAGTCGTCGAACGCGATGTAGGCATTCGTGTTGTCGCGGATATACGGGATTTCGGAGACACCGGTCTCGTTATCGACGAGCCGAACGTAGATCTGCTGACCCTGGATCTGGCGGAGATCGACGACGACTGGACGCAGTGCGGCACCGTTGTAGCCCGATATTTCGAAGAACGTGTCGTTCGTACCGGCGCGGACGATTTCGACGCGCGTGTCCTTGAGCGCACCGCCGGCAACCAGGAAGCTCGCATAGGGCTCCGCGACGCGGAACGGTTTTGACGTAAGCGTTCCGCGCGCCTGATGACCCGCTGCCTCGGCACTGCTCGCCCAGAAAATTCCATCATGCTGGCTTCGCGTCTCGGCAGTCCGCGCAAACACGGCATCGCCCTCAATTGGCTTCGAGCCGAACGCGTCTCCGGTTGCCGTCCAGTCATTGAAGGTTCCGTCCTCGAAACCAAGGTTGACCGCCTTCGCCTCCTCCACCACTGCCCTTCCGGCAACCACCGCACCCTGCTCTTCCATGAGTTGGAAGCGCCCTTCCATTCCCGCCGCCCGATGACCGGGAATCGAGCAGTAGTAGGTATCGGACTGCTCGGCAACGAATGTGATCGAGGTCGACGAGCCCTCGTCGTTCAGCGTTTCGCTCTTGACGCCGGCTTTCTCCATCGTGATGTCGTGTGTGAGCGTCTCGCCATTGATAATGGTTATCCGTACACGCTCCCCTTTTTTTGCCTGAAGCAGCGGATTGCGGATGCCCTCAATGGCACCGCCCTTTCCGCGATAACCAAGTATCGAAGCAATAAGGGTGTATTCGCGATCGACCTTTGGGCTGCCGGTGGTCTGCGCGCTGCTTGTTTCAGGGATCGCGCCGAACAGGGCGACAACAACGACCGCCGCAACGGCAGTCACCAGCTGAGTCTTCTTCATGACGAGGGATTCGGTGTGTGGGAGGCGCTCAAACATATACATATCCGATCAGCAAGTCCAAGGCACCTGCTCGCACTGCGAGCCCAACGAGTGGTATTTTGACCAGCAGATGTGCGAATCGACCCGTTCTGGCCAACTCAAGCGTGGTTTTGCGTTCCTACGGATGACCAAAGCCCGACTTGGGGCGAGATCTTACCTTCCAGCAAATGGATGTCGGTTGTCGACACCTCAACGTCCCCAGCAATCCCGAAGACGATGCGAACGCTACCCCTGGTTGCCCTCCTGACACTTGCCACGCTCTCCCCATCGGCGCTCGGACAAGAACTTCCACCGGATCAGGATTCCCGGTTGTTCGAGATTATTGCGTCGTCGAGCGCAACGCGTATAGAGAACGACATCCGCACACTTGCCGGGTTCGGAACGCGGTCGACGCTCTCCGACACCGTGTCGACAAGCCGGGGCATAGGCGCTGCGCGTCGCTGGGCATTCGATGAGTTCAGCCGGATCTCGGAGGCGTGTGGTGGATGTCTGGATGTTCGGTATGTACGGACCCTCGTCGCATCCGAGGGTAATCGACGGATTCCGTCGGACACATGGATCGTGTCCGTGATTGCAATCCAGCGCGGCTCAACGTTCCCGAATCGCTATGTAATCATGTCAGGCGACATCGATTCGCGCAACAGTGATGCGATGGATGGAACGGGCGACGCGCCCGGGGCCAACGACAACGCGTCGGGCCTCGCCGGGACGCTGGAGGCAGCCCGCCTGCTCACACAGTACACGTTCCCGTCAACGATCGTGTATGCCGGACTTTCGGGCGAGGAGCAGGGCCTCTTCGGCGGACAGCACCTGGCGGCGCTGGCAAAGGACGAAGGGTGGGAGATAACGGCCGTTCTGAACAATGACATGATTGGCAATATCGAAGGTGTAGACGGTGTGATCGACAACACGACGTTTCGGGTGTTGTCTGAGGCCATACCGGCGGGCGCTACCGATGCGGACCTGCGGCGCATGCGTGTTTTCGGCGGCGAGGTCGACGGGCCTTCGCGCCAGATCGCGCGATACGTTCATCGGCTCACAAACAAATACTTCACCAACCTGACTGCGATGATGGTTTATCGCCTCGACAGATTTGGGCGCGGCGGACATCATCGACCGTTCAACGACGCCGGGTTTGCGGGCGTGCGGATCATGGAGACGCACGAGAATTACGTTCGTCAACATCAGAACATCCGATCTGAAAACGGTATCGCATACGGTGATGTGATCGAAGGCGTCAATTTTGATTACGCGGCGAAATTGACGGCGGTCAACGCGATCACGCTGGCCAGCCTTGCCTGGGCACCGGCTGCGCCGGACACCGTCCGACTCGGCGGCGCAGTCCAGGCGAGCGCGAAACTGGAATGGAGTGCTGTTGCCGACAGAAACCTTGCCGGATACCGTGTCTACTGGCGCGATACGACAGCGCCGCAGTGGCAACATTCGCGTTTTGTCGGAAAGGAAACCTCGTTCGTGTTCGAGAACCTGGTTGTGGACAACTACCTGTTTGGCGTTGCGTCGGTGGGGCGAGACGGAAACGAAAGTGTTGTTGCCGTCAGCTACTGGAACTGAACGGACAACATGAGCCTCTGATCAGCGGATTCCGGCCTAGAAGGGTGAGACTGTTGCCAAAATCAGGACTCATCCATGACTCGGAACCCTATACCATCGCCTTGTCGCGGAAGTGCCGGCCGCTGTGCCGTGACACTGCTGGTCACGATCAGCGTATTCCTGCCGTCACCCGCAACCGCACAGAGCACTCCGCCAAGAGATGACTCACACTGGGTGCCCGTTCCCGGAACGCGGAGCTTCGCCGGTTCGCAGATCCCAACTGCTGCCGCTATCGATGAGTTAGGGCGCATCACCGTCGCGTTCAACGTGGTTCCAAGCCTGACCTCCAGCGCCGGCTTCGTGGTTCTTGCCCGGTACGACACAACTGCGGGTGACTGGACGCTTATCGGCGGCACCATCGCTTTCCAGATTTCGGGTGTTCGCGGCGTCGTCGCGAAAGCAGACGGTGACATTTATGTCGCCGGCAATTTCGTTGAAGCGGTCAACCCGAGCGGGGTGTCCGTCCCGGTTTCGGCGATCGCCAGATGGAATGACGCAGCACAATCCTGGGACGATCTTGGTGGCGGACTTGATGGGCCTGCCGAGGCTGTCGGTGAGCTTCCCAGCGGCGACATCTGTGTGGCCGGTAGTTTTGCCACGGGAACCGGAAGATCCGGTGGCCAGGTCGCTCTTCGGAATATCGGATGTTTTGATGGCGGTACGTGGTATCCGGTCGGCGGTGGGATCGGCGGATTCGGCTTCCCCGTCGTCACGCGCATGGCGATAAGCCCCACAGGCGAGATTGTCGTTACGGGGAATCCGATCGAGTCATTTGATACGCCCGCGTCGTCCGGCGTCTCGCGCAACGGTATTGCTCTCTGGGATGGCGCAACATGGAACGACATCGGCGGCGGGCTGAACACCCTTCCGTTCTCCATAGCAATACACTCGCCGTCAAACGTCCTCGCCAGCGGAATTAACGTAGAGGCCGCAACGGGTTCCGGGACAGTATCCGGCAACATACTGGAATGGAACGGCACCGACTGGTCGCGGAATTCAACCAGCGTGATGGGCAATGTGTCGATTCGATCTGTCGCAATCTCCGGAAACGAAACCGCCTACGCGGCCGACAACAACACGGCCTACCGTCGCGTGCCCGCGGATACCGCATGGTCAGTGCTTGCGCGTCTGGCAGATCCGGTCCGTTCGCCGTTTATCGCGCCCATCGCCACAACGTCGTTTTCGGCGGAAGAGCTGTACATCGGCGGACGGTTCGATGGTCTAGACGGTCCGCCAACGCCATACCTTCCGACCAGCAACAACGCACGGTGGGACGGCACGTCATGGCGCGCCATGGACGACAGTACGACGCGCTTCGTGGATGATGTCGTACACGCGAGCGCGAACGCGGGAGGCGACACGTACGGGATTCTTTTCGGCGGCAGGTTTCGCACCCTCGGCCCATTGCCCGCCCGCCGTGCAGCATTCTTCGACGGCGAGTCCTGGACGAATCTCGCCGGCGGCATTACGTCACCAGACTCGGCATTGGTCTACGCCATTGAGTCCAGCAATCCTGATCCACACTTGATTCCGTCCCTCATTTTCGTGGGCGGCGACTTCGACGAGGTGCGACAGCCCGACGGAACGGCACTACCGGTCTCAAACGTTGCTGTCTTCAGCCGACAGTCTGGCTCCTGGGCCAGTCTCGGTCAGGGGGTGAACGGCCCCGTTCGCGCACTCGCCTGGTGGGACGGTCCGGCCAGCGATGACGAGGTACTGTACGTAGGTGGCGAATTCACCCAGGTCTACAATGCCGACGGTACCGCCATCAACACGTATGGAGTCGCAAGATGGGTCGTAGCCGACAACCGCTGGGAACGACTCGGAAGCGGACTTGGAACCAACATTGACCTCTCGAAATCTGTTGTTTATGCGCTTGATGTCGCGGCCCGGCTGGCGAACGCACCGGACGGACGCAAGCCATACGATCACGATGTCTTCGTCGGCGGTCGATTTGACCGTGTTGTGAATCTCGATGGAACGGCCGTCAGTGGTTCGAAGAATGTCGCATGGTTCAGCGCCCGCGAAGAGATCTGGCGAGCCGCCGGGCAGGGAACGGACAGCACCGTGTTTGCCTTGCAGTACGTTCGGCATCCGGTCTGGCCCTCCGATCTGTCACCGACGCTATACAACCGTGGAGTGCTGTACGCCGGCGGCGCTTTTAGTGTCGTAAAACAGGCGTCAGGTTCCGATCTCCCCGCGAACCACGTCGCCAAGTGGCGCATCGACACAGACGAATGGTCGATCCTGGGACAAAATGCTGTTGACAACGGTATGGATGGAGACGTCTATTCGCTGACGGTCCATCCCGGGCTGACGGTCTCGCGCTACCTGCAGCAGGTGGCGCTTGTGGTAGGCGGAGCGTTCGAGTTCGGTACGGGTAGTGATGGAATACCAGTGCGCCTGAACAATATTGGCTTACTCGTCGATGATGAACCGTTGTTCGATCTCCCGAGTTCGATTGCACGCGAAGAATTTAGACCCTTTGGTTCTGGTACGGACGGGCCCGTGTACACTGCCACACTGCCGGTCTGTGGCGACACGCGGGACGGCGAAACGGGATATATCGGCGGTGCGTTCCGCGTTGCCGGGGCGGACTCGACCCGCGGCATCGCGAAGTGGTCGTACTCCACAAACAGTCAGCCGCCAAGGCTCGTCGTGCTGAATGCCAGCGTTCCCTGCAGGAACTGTTCGGTCGAAGTGATCGGTCCGCAGCCGGAACCATGTGGCGGACGGCTCGCAAAGTACCCGCTATCCGATCTGTTCTCGGATCTCGACTACGGCGGTGTGGTTGCCGTTGATTTCGATCCGCCGACTGGTGTGCCATATTCGCTGGATTTCTTTGCGGATGGCAACCTTGTACAGACTGTCGACAGTGTGTTTTTTGAGCTGACGGGTAGATCAATCGCGTTTGTGACCGGGCTCGACGCGCCCTCGTCCTATGCCCCCAATCCCGATGGTCGATCGACAGAATTGACGATGAGCGTCGTTTCGCTTCCTCGCCTCTCTCCCGAAGCCAGTGCCCTGACCACAGGAATCGTATTCCAGAATGGCTCAACGGATTCCCCTGCTGTCGACATTCTGATCGACGGAGAAGTGGTTTCGGAATCCGTCGTCTACGGAGGCGCTGGGGAGCAACCACTTGCTGTAGACGCGGGCACCCACACCGTTGAAATCCGCGACCCGGCGGGCTCAACCCTCGGAACATGGACGGCTGATTTCGCGCCGGGGATCTCGGTACTGGCGCTGCGTGGGTTTGTTGATCCTGCTGCCAATCAGAATGGCCCGGGACTGACGCTGGATGTACTCGACATCGAGTCGATCCTCCCGACGGGCGTGGAAGTCGAACGACCAGGCGCAGAGAATTCGGGATTCGACTTCCTTTATCCGAACCCGGCAAACACCAATCTGAATCTGGGGTTCACCACGCGGTCCGACGAATTTGTGACCGTCTCGGCCTTCGATATCGTGGGACGAAGGTTGTCGGTTCTGATCAACGAAAGCCTGGCCGCGGGGCAACACCGGCTCTCATGGGATACCCGCGCCTGGCCGTCCGGCGTATACCTACTCGTTCTTGAGTCAGGCGGCTCGCGGAGCACGCGTCAGTTACTTGTTGCGCACTAACCTGGACGTCGCAGAATCTGATCCTGACTCAGGCGACCGGGGCCGTTGCCCGCCCGTCATCTTCCGATGCCGGGTTCGTGGTTGTTTCATCATTTGGAGACTCGGGGTCGCGGACTGCCGCTGCTGAGATCGAGGCCATTGCCGAACGCTCCTTGCGGAAAATGGCGTACGTGTCATACACCGCGAGGCCGAGAACACCCCAACCAAGCCAGTACTTCCACGAGCCGACATCCGACGAACGTGCGAGTGCCGTGTTCAGCAGTCCGATAGCCCAGAAGCCCATCGTTCGGATCAAGTGCCAGACATCTTTCAGTCCGCCGGCGGCGAACAAGCGACGAGCCAGTCTGATCACGTTGTACATGATTGCTCCCGAAATCAGCAGGAGAACAACATAATCCACGGTGCCTCGGTCTTCTTTACTCAGATCGAGGGCGAAGTAGAGTACGGCGCAGGACAGCAAGAGCAGCGCCAGGTACGATTTCGGTTTTTTGTTCATGACGTTTTGCAGTCAGTTTACGATCTGCCTCATATTCCTGCGGTAGTTGTCGAATGCGCCGCGACCTTTCTTCGTAAGCGAGAACGTTGTCAACGGTCGCTTACCTGAGAATCCCTTCCGTACCGCAACGTAGCCTGCCTCCTCGAGTTTTGCCATGTGTGACGAAATGTTACCGGAGGACAGCCCGGTTGCGTTCAGCAAATACGTAAAGTCTGCCTCCTCAACGACGGAGAGGTGCGCCAGCAGCAGATGCCGAGCCGGTTCGTGGACAAGCCTGTCAAGCTCGACGACCTTGAAGACAGCATCGAGGTCAGCGATTCTGTTCATAGTTCGCGGATGGGGTGCGTACTGATAAATGCCGCTACGTGGTAGCCGCCAATCGCGGTCACGATGGCGCCGAGGGCAACAATCTGAATCCATGGGTCAATGCCGGTCAGGAAACCGACGAACGCCGCGACCAATGCGATCAAGCCGTACAGCCGGAATGCGTGCCGACCCGTCAAGGCGGCGGTCATGAAAAGGAGGGCGCCGAGAATGACTGTCGGAATTGCCGGTGCGAGTCGCCGTAGCAGCTCGCTCGTACCACTTCCGCCATCTCGCATCTGAATGATGATGGCCGCGACGAAGAAGGGGAGTACGGTCAGGCCGATTGCCAGGGACTGTGTCAAGCGGCGACTGCTCTTCACTTGCCGCTCGACCGAAGGTCGCACGAAGCCGGCCCGCGGGATCGCAATACGTCGCCGGGTAATCTGCCACGCGGGTATGAGGATCAGCGGGAGTGCTGCTGTGAGCTGTATCAGGTCGAAATACCACATGGCGCCGACTCCGACTAACCCGATTCCTGAGATTGCGTCGATGAGGCCGTCGTCCCATAGGGAGCCGAAGGCCTTTTCTTCGAGTCTGTCAAGATTCATTGGAGACACCAGGTTGAGGTGATGTTTGCGATACATATTACTTTGCACGGCAAACTAACTCAAATGTTGCATCGGCGTCGCGGCAACCTCGCGATCCCTTAACCGTATGTGCCCAACTAGCTACCATCGACTTCCCGTACCGTCATGCTGAGTCTGCTACTAGCGCTTCTGACCACTACAACGATGAACTCCTCTGAGCCACCCTCAATCGTCTACGACGTGTCGTGGGACAACGCATCCGATCATTACTACTCCGTCTCCGTGGACGTCGGCGACCTGACGCGCGAAACCGTAGAGGTAGCAATGCCCGCATGGCGGCCAGGCAGGTACATCCTGCAGAACTACTCGAAGTACGTCATCGACTTCGCCGCTACTGCACCTGACGGATCCCCTCTTCCCTTCGAAAAGGTTGACAAGGACACCTGGCGAATCGTAACGCTGGGGAATAAATCGGTAACGGCTCATTACAAGACCTATGCGAACGTTCTCGACGCGGGCGAGAGCTACCTCGACGAGGGAGAGGCCTATGTCAATCCCGTCTCGATCCTTGTCTATGTTCGCGATCGAATGACAGAGCCGGTGGGTCTCAAGCTCAAACAACCAGACGGGTGGAAAATCGTCTCACCCCTCGAACGCAGCGCAAGCGGCGACATGTTTCTCGCAGAGGACTATCACGAACTTGTCGATTCGCCGACCATGACGAGTCCAAATCTGCGAACCGTTTCCTTCCGCGAAAGCGGCGCGACGATCAACATCGCCGTTCAAGGCGACTGGAACTATGACAAGGATCGCCTGATTGCGGATCATCGCGCAATCGTTCGGGCCCAGGGGGAAATAATGGGAATCGTCCCCTTCAAGAGCTATCTGTTCCTGTACCATGTTCTCGATCATTCAATGGGACACGGTGTCGAGCACAAAAATTCGACTTCGATCGTGCTCGGCCCGGCGTCGGCTATGACGATGCCGGCCGACGGTGAATACCCGAGCGGCCTGTACAACGGTTTCCTTGGCGTCGCGTCACACGAGCTCTTCCATGCGTGGAACGTTGAACGTATCCGGCCTGCAGCGATGTACCCGACGGATTACAGCAGGGAGCAGTACACAACTCAGATGTGGATCTTCGAGGGCATTACCGACTACTTCGGAGACGTTGCGCTTCTTCGCGCCGGCCTTCGCTCCGAGGAATCGTTCCTTCGCGGAATTGCCGGGACGATACAGTCGTTCGATCAGGATCCAGGGAGAAAAGTTACGTCGATCGCCATGTCCAGCTTCGATAGCTGGACCAAACAGGAAGGTGCACCTCCCGGAACGTTCTACTCCTTCTACACCGCAGGTAAGGCGATGGGCGCCATTCTTGACATGAAAGTTCGCGGTCTCACAAACGGGGCCAAATCGCTCGACGATGTCTTTCAGTGGCTGTACGCCGAGTATCCAGCCAACAATCGCGGCGTTCCGGAGGACGGATTCGAGAAGGCCCTGGAGTCCGTCACGGGTGAATCGTTCGCCGCGTTCTTCGAGGACCACATCTACGGCACGAAGGACGTCGACTGGAACAGTTACTTCGCAAACGCCGGAATGAAGTTGGTCGAAAAGCAGAATCCGGATCCGGGAGCGTGGATGCGTATTTATTTCGGCGGTATGTCCGTCATGGCGATCGACCCGAACGGACCCGGCGGACAGGCTGGATTACAGGAGGGCGACGTACTGACAACCGTTGGCGGCGCGCCTGTCACAGACACCGAATCCCTTCAGGAAGCCGTGTCGCGGCACAGCCCGGGCGACCGGGTCGACATCGCGTTCACCCGCGACGGCGAAACGATGACGGGTGAACTCGAAATCCGCGAACCACGCAAATTCGCAGATCTGGTAGTTCTCGACGGGTCATCCGCCACCCAGGATCGAATCCGGAAAGCCTGGCTTACGACCGCCGCAGCCAGGTAGGACCAACCTCCAACCTCGGACGCAAACGAATCCGCCGACCCTGAAACATCGAATGTTCGTTCCCGAACCGCACCGCTCGTCTTTCACCTTTGTACTCCTGCTGCTGATCGTGACGATGGCGGGAAAAGGTTGTGAGCCCGATCGGTCCAGTCCCGTCCTCGTAACACCTGATCAGTCGTCGCCAGCGTTCGCCGACTCCAGCCTCGCGAAGATCGTATTGCCGGACGGGTTTCGGATCGCACTTTACGCTCGCGGAATTCCGAATGCACGATCGCTCGTCTATGGGCCTGACGGCACGCTCTATGTCTCGACTCGCAATCGCGGCTCGGTTTACGCCGTCCGCGACCTCAACGGAGACGGCTTCGCCGAGACCGTCGACACGCTGGCGAGCGGACTTAACATGCCGAACGGAATCGCTCTGCGCGACGGCGACCTGTTTGTCGCAGAGGTGGACAAAGTCTGGCGATACGATGATGTTGCGTCACGACTGACGGCAACTGGTGGGGACGCCTCGCGCGGACCCGAACCCGTTCTCATCTCGGATGCCTTTCCTTCTGATCGGCATCACGGATGGAAATTCATTGCCTTCGGCCCTGATGGAAAATTGTATGTGCCCGTTGGCGCACCGTGTAACATCTGCGATCCGGATGAACCGTACGCTTCGATCATGCGGATGAATCCAGATGGCTCCGGACTCGAAACCTACGCGCGCGGGGTCCGAAACTCGGTTGGTTTCACATGGGATCCGGAAACGGGGGACATGTGGTTCACGGACAATGGCCGGGACATGATGGGAGACGACATCCCTAACTGCGAACTCAACCATGCTCCAGCCGCGGGCATGCACTTCGGCTATCCGTACTTTCATGAGGGCACGATCCCGGATCCGGAGTTCGGCGGAAACAAATCGGCCGCGGACTACGTGGAGCCCGCGGGCAAGCTCGGTCCGCACGTCGCCCCTCTAGGCCTCGAATTCTACGCGGGCGACAACTTCCCGCGCGAATACAGGAATCGGCTTCTGATTGCGCAACACGGATCGTGGAATCGATCGGAGAAGATCGGATACCGGGTCATGCAGGCTGAAGTGTCGGGCGGCAGCATGACGGCCTACGAACCGTTCGCCACGGGATGGCTGCAGGGTGAAACGGTTTGGGGGCGGCCGGTCGACGTTGAAGTACTGCCGGACGGATCAGTCCTGATCTCGGATGACTGGGGCGGACGCATCTATCGCGTGTGGTACGAGGCCTAATCCGTTCGCCGAACGGGTGATAACAGTGCGCCGGTACGTTCCGCATCTTCGGACGCACGTACCAGACTCTTCACGTCCGCCAGGAGCGCCACGTCGATTCTACCATCGCGACCGCGACATCCCTCTTCGAGCAGTCGGTCCCGACGGATTGATGGGACGGCCAACGCCCGAAGCACGAGCTCCGAAACCCGAACCCACCGCTCGTCTCGCTTTTCATCTCCCGCCATCTGGATCACTCCTGAAAGGACGCCTGCACAACACTTGTGCTTGTTGAACCTACAATCGGATTTCGCCGACCAGACGGGTCATGCTTGAGCCTTTTTGTCCGCCATTTTCGTTTGGAGAGTGTAGGCGTGGGACGCTTCTGGCGCTGAGTCCTGCGTGGTCGACGCTCGTCGACAGAGACAAACGATCCTCGAGACAAACCATCCTTAATGAAATCCCCGAAAACGAATGAGTACTCCGCGTAGCCTCGTATCAGCATCGGTATTTGCAATACTGTCGCTTCTGTGCGCGAATCCCCGCCTCACGTCAGCTCAAACGGGTCCAGCAGTCCCGGAGATGTCAGCGCTTGATGACGTTGTCAACACGTTCATGAACCAATGGGACGTACCGGGCGGCGCCGCTGCGGTCACGTACCAGGGACGACTCGTTTATGCACGGGGCTTCGGCTATGCGGATGTTGACAATCAGATCCCCGTCGAGCCCACCAGCCTGTTTCGAATCGCCAGTGTTTCCAAGTCGATTACGGGCATCGCAATGGCAAAGCTGATCGAGGAGGGATTGCTCTCGACCGCCGACAAGGTCTTCGGCGAAGGAGGGATTCTCACCGGTTCGCGATATGACACGCTTGTTGATGTCCGAATGCAGAACATTACTGTCGGCGACCTGCTTCACCACACGGCGGGATTCGGAACGCTTGGAAACGGAAGAGATCCGGTATTTGCCGACATCTACGAGGAATCAATCATGCACTTCGGACTTCCTCACAGCCCGGAGGACAAGATTGAGTTCTACCTCCAGAAGCAGACACTCAAGAGGGAGCCCGGAACGGCATACGAGTATTCAAATCTCGGCTATCTGATTCTCGGGCGCGTTATTGAGCAGGTGACCGGTATGTCGTATGCCGACTACTGTCGTACCGCCTTGTTTGAGCCACTTGGTATCACCTCGATCAAGATGGGCAACTCGCTGCTCGAGAACCGACTGCCGGGTGAAGTACTGTACTACGACTATCCGCAGGCACCGAACGTTACGAGTGTCTACGGCACCGGCGCGAGCGTACCCTGGACATACGGCGGGATGAATGTCGAGACGTTTGATTCGCACGGCGGCTGGGCCGCCAGCGCCGTCGACCTGCTTCGACTCCTGACGGCCGTGGACGGCTTTTCGACACGACCCGATATTCTCACCAGTTCGGGAATCGCGGCGATGACAAGTACAACTCCGCAGAGTGCCGGATATGCTTTCGGATTTTCGACAAACCAGTTCGACAACTGGTGGCACATGGGCTCGATCCCCGGCGCGACTGCAATGTGGGCACGCATCAACAACGGTGTCAACTTTGTCTTCCTCTTCAACACGCGACCCGGAAACCAACTAAGTCAGTTCAACGGAGAGGTCGACGCACTCTACTGGAATGCGCAAGCGAACTTCACGTCCTGGCCGGCACACGATCTATTCGATCAGTTTACTTCCATCGAGCCGACGGCCGACGGCACGTCGCTGTCGATCGATCTCTATCCGAATCCGTCAACGGAGCGCGTCAACGTGCGGCTTAATGGCGGCGCCACCGGTTCGGCATCACTTTCGGTCTACGATCTCCTCGGGCGGAAAGTGAAAGCCGTCTACGACGGCGTGATTGCCGGCGAGACTGAGCTGTCGATAGACATCTCCGAACTCACGAATGGTTTGTATCTGGCACGCGCACAATCTGGCAGTCAGGTTGCGACGCGCCAGTTCGTTGTGCAGCGATAACACGCTCACCGTACCCGACGCGCAGGCGCCGGGACCGGAACCGAGTCTGAACCCAACCAACCCCCGCAGATCGATGAACAGCCGAATCCGCATCTCAGCCCTGTTTCTACTTGTCGCGTGTGTCACGCATCAGTCCTCGGCCCAGTTTCTTGCAGAGTCCGGGGCTGACCGCGCGCAGTCAGAGCTCGGCCTCACCGGCGCCGGAACGATCGTTGCCGTTTTCGATCGCGGAATTGACTACACCCATGACGATTTTCGAAACGAAGACGGCAGCACGCGGATACTCTACATTCTGGACCTGAGTGACAATACGGGGGCAAACGATCCGGACAATCCCCTGACTGTGGGTACAGTTTATACTGAAGATGAAATCAATGCGGCACTCACGTCGGGAACGCCACTCGGTACACGGGACGCCGTCGGTCACGGGACGCTTACGGCGGGCATTGCTGCCGGCAACGGACGCAAGTCATCCGGAATGTGGACGGGTGTGGCCCCGGATGCGAATCTCATCATCGTCAAGTTCACGTCGGAGGGGGCGCCCGCTCACGACGGACAGCCGGCTGAGGCCGCCTTCTACTTCCCTGCCCAACTCGGTCCGCCGGCCGCCATTGCGCAACATTCTGCAACAACGTTCTAAGCCTTCTTTCGGGGGCCCGCCTTCCGATTCTTCTGCTGAGGTGCCCGGTCGTTCACGAACAGGACGAAGACAAGCAGGATCGATGTGATCACCATCAGGTGCGCACCGAAGATCCAGAACACGAATGGGACGGAGATGTAATACGCACGCATGCCCAGCGTGTAGTAGCGGCCCGCATTTTTCATCTGGCCGAGCACGTAGTTCACATCCCGATACTCCTTTCGCGGATCGGCGGGTACATTGATCTGGTACCCGACGTGGTTGTAAAGGCGAACCGACATTGCAAAACAGAAGAATGCGATGAAGTAGTCGGCGACCAGAAAAAGCATCTTCGTCAGCCACAGGGCCGAGCCCTCTGGATCCGGCATTCCTGCCGAAACGAGGATGCCCGACAGCTTGTCCGCTTGCTGCATCAGGTTCAGCGTGCCCATCATCAGCAGAACCGCCGTTGACGCAAGGAAGGTTGCGGCCATTGTCGAATTGCGCAGCGTCTGGATCGCCAGAATCGAACGCGATTCGTCGTCATGAATCCAGCGAACCCACTCGGCGCGGACGTCATGATTCACGGCCTGTGTCGTGTAGAAAGGTGTTCGGCGCTGCCTGATCCAGATGTAGAGATGGTAGAGGCCGATGAGTCCGACGCTGATACCAAGCGCCGCGACATCGCTCAAGATTCCGTGCATGGGAATAGGGACCTGACCCCGAATCAACCTTTTCGAATTTACTGCTCGTCCCTGACAAAGGCGGGTTCGCCGGGCCTGGATAGCTCAGCCGAATACCGGTACCCCTCGACCTTGAACTTCTTCAGGTCATTGGGGTCTTCGATCCGATTCTGCATGATCCAGGCGGTCATGAAGCCGCGTGCTTTCTTCGCATAGAAGCTGATAATTTTGTACTTGCCGTTCTTCTCATCGAGGAACACGGGAGCCACGATATCCGCCTTGAGCGCGTCCTTGCGGACCGACTTGAAGTATTCGTTTGAAGCGAGGTTCGCGACAACGCCCGATTTGATTGACTTCAGCTGCTTGTTAAGCTCTTTGGTGATCTTGTCGCCCCAGAACGCGTAGAGGTCTTCGCCCCGCTCGTTCGTCAGCTTCGTCCCCATCTCAAGCCGGTATGCCTGGATCAGGTCAAGCGGACGAAGCACACCATAGAGGCCAGAGAGAATTCGAAGATGCTGCTGGGCGTATTTCAGATCGTCCTCTGCCAGTGAGGCAGCGTCGATGCCGCGGTAGACATCGCCCATGAACGCGAACAGGGCCTGCTTTGCGTTTGAGCGTGTGAAGGGCGTGCTCCAGGCGGCGTAGCGATCGCGATTGAGCTCCCCGAGCGAATCACTGATACCCATCAGGCTTGAGATCCGAGCGGCCGACAGCTCGCGAAGCTCGTCGATGAGGAGCTGCGAATCGTCGAGCATCGCTGGTTTGGTCGAGGTGCCGATCGGGGCGGGCGTGTCAAAATCAAGGGTCTTTGCGGGAGAGATCAGGGACAGCATGGATCCGTGGTTCTGTTAATTGCCGATTTCCGGAGGGGCAATTAACGCTCCGGCGCACAAAGAGTTGACAGGAGTCAGGGGATTTTTTCGCAGTAGAGTTGTATCGTCTGGCTTGGGCCTGAAGCGCCACGCAGGAGTCGCGGCCGGCGACGGCAAGCCCCGGGAAGCCGGATTTACTCAGTCGAGAACGAATAGACCGTCTTCGACGAATACGTTTCACCCGGTCGGAGAATCGTGTTTGGAAACTCAGGCTTGTTGGGCGAGTCGGGGTAATGCTGCGTTTCGAGGCAAAAGCCGGTTCGATATTCGTACACGGTTCCTCCCTTCCCGGTAATCGTGCCGTCCAGGAAATTACCCGAGTAGAACTGGATCGCCGGCTCAGTCGTTCGGACCTCCATCACACGACCGGAAGTCGGATCGACTGCCCGTGCCGCAAGGACAAGGCTGTCTGGCGACGCATCGCCGCGATCCAGCACGAAGTTGTGGTCGAAGCCGCGTCCGAATCGGAGTTGCTCGTTATCGTCGGCAATATGTGCGCCGATCGCGGTCGGTTGACGGAAATCGAACGGCGTTCCCTCGACACGCGCAACTTCGCCGGTCGGAATCAGCCCCGAGTTGATCGGCGTGTAGTGCGACGCGTTGATCATCATGAGCTGGTCGAGAATCGTGCCGCTATCCTGTCCCGCGAGATTGAAGTAGGTGTGCTGCGTGAGATTCACCGGAGTTGCCTTATCGGTTGTCGCCTCGTAAGCAAAGATCAGATCGTTGTCATCGGTAAGCGTGTAGGTAACCTTTGCGTTGAGCGTGCCGGGGTACCCTTCCTCGCCGTCCGGACTTGTGTACGTAAAAACGACGCCGACACCGTCAGCGTTTTCGAATGTCTCGCCCTTCCAGAGAACCTTGTCGAAACCGACAAGTCCGCCGTGCAGGTGGTTCTCCCCGTCGTTCGCGGCGAGCTGGTACTCGTTTCCGTCGAGGACGAAACGTGCGGCATCAATCCGATTTCCGTAGCGGCCGATGATCGCGCCGAAATAGGGCGTCACATCCAGGTAGCCCTGCAGGGAATCGTACCCTAGTGCGATGTCGGCGACGGTTCCGTTGCGATCCGGGACCTTCAGGGAGAGGATGATCCCGCCGTACTCGATCGCGCGCACCTCTATTCCATTGGCATTTGTCAGCGTGAACAGCTTGACCGCTCTCCCATCCGGCAGTTGAGTAAATACTTCCTCGTCGGCGGTAGCCGTCTCGCCCGCCGGCTGCGGCGATGCACACGCGGCAGCAAAAAGAACGATGGCAATACAGGATGCGAATACCCAGGTCATTTTGTTGTTCATGATTAATGAGGTTTGGCGTCGTCGCAGAACGAATGTTTAGCGGGCAATGCGTCTAACCCTGGCCGTAGTAGGCGTCCGTGCCGTGCTTACGCAGAAAATGTTTGTCGATCAGCGCTTTGCCGATCGGTTCGGCATTCCGATTAACGATGAGGGTCCGTACCGCCATGTTAGCGGACTCTTCGAGAACGATCGCGTTTTCGACGGCAGACTCCACCGTGTCGCCCCATGCGAACGGACCGTGACCGGCAACGAGTACGGCCGGAATCGACAGCGCGTCGACGCCAAGCTCCTCGAAGCGCTCGACAATCACGACACCGGTGTTGTGCTCGTAGTTCGACCGGATCTCGTCCTCCCACATCCGACGCGTGACGGGCACGGGGCCATGAAAGTGATCCGCGTGTGTTGTCCCGAAACACGGAAGATCGCTGTCTGCCTGCGCCCAGCTTACGGCATTTGTCGAGTGCGTGTGAACGATTCCGCCGATGGCCTCGAAGCTTCGGTACAGATGTAGATGCGTCGGCGTGTCCGATGACGGCCGCAGCGAACCCTCAACCACCTCTCCCGTTTCGATCGACAGCACGACCATGTCCGACGGCTGCATGTGTTCGTAGCTGACGCCGCTCGGTTTGATGGCGAACACACCGTCTCTCCTGTCCGCACCGCTGGCATTGCCCCACGTCAAGACAACCAGTCCCGCCTCGACGATGTCGCGATTCGCCTTCCAGACCGCTTCCTTCAGCGCTTCATATGGCATCAGTGGCGCACCTCGTCTCGGATCTGCAGCAGTTCTTTCATGACGCCGTAAAGGTCGTGCTGCTCGCCCTCGACACCAAACGCATCGTGGAGCTTTCGGTAGACCTTGTACAGTCGGTCGTAAACACGTTGATTTTCCGCAATCGGATGGAAGACCGCGTCGTCGATCCCAGTCATCGCATCCGCCGCAGCTCCGAACGAACCGTGCCCTCCGGCCGATTCACCGGCCACGACGGCCCCGGCGATTGCGGCACCGAGCGCGGGCGTCTGCTTGCTGCGCGAAATCATCTGCGGACGTCCCAGAATGTCCGCGTAGATCTGCATGACCAGTCGGTTCTTCGCCGAAATACCGCCGCAGTTGACGATGCGCTCGACCGGCACGCCGTACTCCTCGAGTCGCTCCACGATGACGCGCGCGCCGAATGCCGTGCTTTCGATCAGTGCCCTGTAAATCTCCGCCGGCGACGAATGGAGCGTCAAACCCAGAATCATCCCCGTCAGTCGCTGGTCGACGAGAACTGTCCGATTGCCATTGTGCCAATCGAGCGAAAGCAATCCGCTTTCGCCCGGACGAAGTGCTTCCGCCGCTTCCGTGAGGTGCTCGTGGTCCATTCCTTCCGGTCGCACGACATCCACAAACCAGTTGAAGATGTCTCCTACTGCGGACTGACCCGCCTCAAGACCGAAGAACCCCGGCACTACCGATTCCGGGACGATTCCACAGAGACCCGGAATATCGGGCAGCGCCTCGCCGGTCGGAGCGATCATGAGATCACACGTTGACGTTCCGATAATTTTTACAAGGGTGCCGGGACGTATGCCCGAACCGACCGCGCCGAGATGCGCATCGAACGCGCCAACTGCCACGGGTATTCCGGGCGTCAGCCCGAGTCGCTGCGCCCATTCAGCGGTGAGCCCGCCGGCCGGCTCAGAAACATTGTGCGCCCTGGAAGGCAGCGACGCTGCAACGCGCGCAAGCTTCGGATCGAGCTCCGAAAGAAAGTCGGCATCAGGGTAGCCCGACCAGGACGCGTTGAACATGGCCTTGTGTCCGGCCGCACAGATCGATCGTTTGAGCACGTCCGGATGTTCGGTTCCGGTGAGGACCGCAGGCATCCAATCGGCATGTTCGACCCATGTTGCAGCGGCGTCAAAAACGGTCGGGTCCGCACGCAGGCAGTGGAGAATCTTCGACCAGAACCACTCCGAGGAATACGTGCCGCCGCACTTCGCGAGAAACTCGGGGCGGATGCGTTCGGCAAGGGCCGTAATCTCGGCAGCTTCGGCGTGACCGGTGTGATCCTTCCAGAGCCACGCCTGCGCGTTGAGATTGTCGGTGAATCGAGGATCGAACGACAAGGGCCGTCCATCCGCATCAACAGGAATTGGAGTGGAACCGGTCGTGTCGATACCGATGCCGATCACCAATGCACGGTCGAAACCGGGTCGTTCGGCAGCAGCATCCAACGCACCTCGGATGCTCTCCTCCAACCCCAGCACATAGTCCGCCGGTCGCTGACGGGCGAGGTCCGGGTTAGACACATCGAGCAGGATACCACTCTTGCCCGACGGATAGTTGAACACGTGGCTGCCAACTTCCTCGCCGCTGTGAACCTTCACGACGAGTGCTCGAACTGAGTTCGTCCCGTAGTCGAGTCCGATCGAGAATTTGTCACTCATGGTATCTGTCTGTTGAGCGTCGCGCGCTCATCAGGTGTGCAGATAGACACTCCAGTCGAGATACTTTCCGAGTGCTTCTTTCAGCGGGGCGGCAACTTCCGCACGGGTTGCCGCGACGTGGTGCTCGAATCCGTTTTCGCAGATGTGGGCAAGGAGCTGCTGCATCCGAGGAACTTCGAACACGCCGTAGCCGCCAAATGTCTCCATCGTGTCGTCGGTGAAATTGCCTTCGCCGACATACGCACGGATGGCGCCCGTGTAGTCGTCCGTTGAAACACGGCAATAGGTGAACGGACCTGGATCGATGCGGCCGACGATTGTGCCGAACGTATTCTCTTTGCCCACCGTTCCGGCGATGATCTCCTGGAAGTCCATTTTCCGCGCGTCACCAAAGAACGCGTTCGGAAGGTTCGAACAATGAAACACGACGCCCTTGTCGAGCTCCTCACCGTAGTTGTTGTTCCAGTCGAGCAACGCCGCCGGCACGCCGGAGGCTTGCTGCAGCGCATACATACTGACGGTGCCGGCGATGTCGGCTTCGCACGCGCTCGCCATCAAGTTGTTGCTGAGCATGCTCATGCAGGTACACGGAACAACACCGTAGAACTCCTCGAGTGACGTCCAACACTGGATCGCAGTAGCCGCCAGTCCCTGGTCGTTCATGAAGCGATCAACGGCGACACCGAGCTTGGCCATCTTCACGAGACTCTCCTGCGGGACACCTGTTACGGTCGTATAGTCTCCGATTTCGTCCAGCTTCGCTTTGACGGCAGCGTCGTCGTCACCCATCTGGCGAATCCACCCCATCAATTCGGAAAGGTCGAGGGTTTCGACGGAGATGCCCGAGCGTTCAAAGAGCTTCTCGCTGTATCGAACGGTGTTGAACGCAGCAGGTCGCGCACCGATTTGACCCAGTCGGACGCTCTTGAGCGATCGGGTTACTCGGCAGGTTGCGGCAAAACGCTGCAGGTCCCGAGCGAACGTCTCTGACTCGGGATCCATCGTGTGATGCGTGGTGAGGGAATACTTGATTCCGTACTGATGGAGGTTGTTGCAGGCCGACATCTTCCCGCAGAAACTATCGCGCCGGTACTGCAGCGACATCTTGCCGGGTGCGTCGTTGAAGGCGTGAACGAGGACCGGAACGTCGAGCCCCGACCAACGGATCACGTTCGCAATTGCCCGCTCGTCTCCGAAGTTGGGCAGTGTCACGAGAATGCCGTCAATCTCGTCGCGCTTCTGCTTGAACAGGTCGGCACATCGCCGTGCCTCCTCGAGGCTTTCGATTGCACCGTTGTTCGTGGTCTCCTCGTGCGTGATCACTGCCCGAATTCCGGCCTTTTCGAGCACGTCGAGAATGGTCTTTCGTCCTGACTCACACAAGTGGCTCGGAAAAAAGCCGCGGTTGCCGACGATTACGCCGAGTGTGATAGGTCGATCGGTTCGGCTGCTTTCGCCAACGCTGTTCTTCGTAGTCACTGGTTCGTCCACTTCTTTCTCGTTCGGTGCGCTTCGTTCGGTCGTACGTCGCTCGTTCGATGCCTGAGCACCTCGTTCGGCGCCGCTCGGGCCTGTCGTTCGATTTCCTTCTACCCACTGCCCCAGCCGCGTCCTGCAACCCGACCGGTCTCGACTTCAAAAATGCGTGCGACGTACCGACTGGCCCTTCGGCAATTTTGTTCAAACTCGTTCAAATTGCTTCAACGGCCCTGAAGAACCCTAAAATCCGTGTTTTCACGGTCATTACCTATCGGATGTGCGGATTATTTCGGCTGTGTTCCACGACTGGAATAGCGCTTCCGGCCGCATTTCCGCGCCCTTGCCGATTTGTTCGCTGAAACGTAAGGCAAAAGGTTGATGCGTTTCAATATTACTTTGCGTTATGTTTCGTGGCAGCGAGACCGAAAAGGGGGCATCGCGCATTTTTTTCAACAAGTAGAGTATCTTCGCGACGGAACCGGGCGCCCGCCCGTTCAGCAAATCGTCCGCAAGCAGCCAACCGAAAGCAATGAGCACACTGGCTACCGTCGACTGGATCGTCATTGCAGGCTATTTCTGCATCATTCTTGGACTCGCCTGGTGGGTCATCCGCCAGAAGAACGACACCACGACAGACTACTTCCTTGCGGGACGCCACCTCGGTTGGCTCATTGTGGGCGCGTCGATCTTCGCCTCCAATATCGGCTCGGAACACCTCGTCGGGCTGGCGGGCTCCGGCGCAACGGACGGCGTCGCGCTCGCACACTACGAACTGCACGCCTGGTGCCTGCTCGTGCTGGGCTGGGTCATGGTTCCGTTCTACATGCGGTCGAAGGTGTTCACGATGCCGGAATTCCTGGAGCGCCGCTATTCGCCGGTCGCCCGTACGATCCTCTCCGTCATCTCCCTCGTTGCGTACGTGCTCACCAAAATTGCAGTGGGCATCTTCGCGGGCGGCGTCGTTTTCAGCGTCCTCATGCCCGAGCTGTCGATCATGGGTCTGAACAGCTTCTGGATCGGGTCGATCCTTGTCATCGTCTTCACGGGGATCTATACGGTTCTTGGCGGCCTTCGGGCTGTCGCGTACACTGAAGCCCTGCAGACGGTGATCCTCGTCATCGGCTCCGGCCTCGTGCTCGTGTATGGCCTCGATGCAATCGGCGGATGGGCGCAACTCAAGGCGGTCGTAGGCTCCGAAATGTTCAACCTCTGGAAGCCGCTTGTCCCCGATGGAATGGCATCGACGTGGGCGCCGGTCCGAACGTCGTCCGAAATGGCCTGGTACTTCAACGACCAGTACCCGTGGCTGAGCATGCTCTTCTGCGCGCCGATTATTGGACTCTGGTACTGGACCACGGACCAGTACATCGTGCAGCGTGCGCTCGGCGCCAAGAATGAAACGGAAGCCAGACGAGGCTCGATCGCAGCAGCCGTCCTCAAGCTGCTTCCCGTGTTCATCTTTATCATCCCGGGGATCATCACGTTTGCCCTGGCGGAAACCGGTCAGATTGCTGAAATCCAGAACGCGCTGCTTGATTCCAACGGCGAGTTGATTCGCGAGAACGCACAGGCCGCATTCCCACTCCTGGTCGCCCACATTCTTCCTGTCGGTATTCGCGGCATCGTCGTCGCCGGTCTGCTGGCGGCGCTGATGAGTTCGCTGGCGGGTGTCTTCAACGCTTCGTCGACGTTGTTCACGATGGACTTCTACAGCCGGCTGCGGCCGAATGCATCGCAGACGCACCTCGTGTGGATGGGGCGCGTGGCAACCGTCGTGATGGTCGTCATCGGACTCGCGTGGATCCCGGTGATTCAGGGCGGCCGCGGACTCTACGACTACCTGCAGGGAGTGCAGTCGTACCTGGCGCCGCCGATCTTCGTCGTGTTCTTCCTCGGCGTTTTCAACAAGCGGCTTAATAAGGAAGGCTGCCTTTCGGCGCTGCTCGTCGGGTTTGCCCTCGGATTGTTCAGGCTCGCTGTCGACACGCCCGTGGCGATGATGGACGGATTCGCTTATGACCCGGGGAGCTTCCTCTGGATCATCAACAACATCTTCTTCCAGTACTACAGCCTCGCGATCACGGTGATCTGCATACTCGTGATGTTTGCGGTGAGCTATGCGACGGCACCGCCAGTCTACGAGCAGATCAGCGGCCTCACGTACGGAACATTGACCGCCGAGCATCGAGCTGAATCGCGCCGGAGCTGGGACTGGAGAGACGTGGCAGCATCAGCCCTCGTACTCGTTCTGATCCTCGCCGCGTACCTCTACTTCAACGGCTAGTCTGTTCATTCGACGAGAGCCCGGAACGATGCTCGTTTCCGGTTTGACGAATTGTCGGACCCGCGTCAGCTTTCGGTCAAGGCGCGCGTCGACTCGCGCACGATCAGCTCGGCCTTCAGTGAAAGACGCTCGATCTTCCACGTATCGGACGACTCGATGTGCTGAATCAGCATCTCCGCGGCCCGGTTGCCGATCTGCTTCCTCGGCACCCTGACTGACGTCAACGGGACACAGCAATAGCTCGACATCGCGATGTCGTCATATCCTATTACCGACACGTCGTCCGGCACCTTGATGTTGAGCTCCCGAAGGGCTCGCATCAGTCCGATCGCCACGAGGTCGTTGTAGCACGTGACTGCCGTCGGCGGGTTGTCACTCTTCTCGCGGAAGTAGGCGAGTCC
>JAGQWL010000108.1 GCA_020437385.1 Bacteroidota bacterium | reverse complement strand
TCAAGAAGCCGGAAATTCGGAAGCATGAAGATCTTCCGGTGATTACGGCCGGATCTATCTTCATCCGATAGCCTGAAGAGTGAACCGCGATTGCGCCCGGCCGGAAACTTCCGGCCGGGCGCTTCGCGTTTAGTGCCACAACCACACGTCCGCCCGCCACCCACCAGAGCATCATGCGCGCCGCACGATTCTTTCTTCTTCTCTCCGTCAGCGCCCTGTCAGCCGGCCTGTCTGAACGAACGGCAACGGGCCAGTTCGCCATCACGAGCGCCTCGATCGCAGATGGGCAAAGCAATGTTCAGCTCGTGGACTCGATCTATTTCTACTTTAACCAACAGCTCCCGTTCAACACGTTGTTCAGCTCGAAATTCCACTGGGAGCCCTACGGACACTTTCAACGGACGGAGGTCTTCCTGAACACGGACCGGCAGAGTCCAAGGTTCAGACTGATTCACCAGCAGGAATACGACTTCTCCGTATATGTATTCGGCGTGGCATCCGCCGGCAATCAGAGAATGCAGCGTCCGTTTGCCCTTAACTACACAACATCGGCAACCGCCGGATCGCGCCAGGTTGGCGGCAGCGTGTCGTTCGGACAGCGCCTGCCAACATCAGGACCGGCAATCAGCGCCCTTATTAGAGAGCATGCTCTTCGCACGCCGGGACCCACCAATGTCGCGAGCACTTCGGTGCCGCAGACGGCCGCTCGGGCCGAACAGAAGCACGCAAACAAAGCCGCATCGACTGCCACCACGCTCGCGAACAACCTGGACTACACCGTGATTCTGCTGCTCGACCAATTCGCGATCGATGAGGGAATCTGGAGCGTACGCGCGGCAGCGGCGATCACCCAGGGCGGCACGTATTCCTTCGGTCACGTGCGACCGGGAACGTACTATCCGATTGCCTTCAACTACACAGACGACACTGGGGAGGCGATCGGCCACTACGGCTACTACGATCCAAATGGCGACTACGCGCCGGATCCAATTACCGTATCCGGAGGAAACCTGAGCGGCATTGACCTCACACTTTACCCATACGGCCCGCAAGAAGGACTGCAGTGGCGAGACATCGCGAAAGACGCGGCGGCCGCCGTCGCATCCGATGCGGCACTGCTCAACATGAATACGTCGGTCGCGCTCGACGGCAGCGCCAGCAACTGGACCTACCTCTTTCGATCGATCAGTCAGAATATCGACATCTTCGTATCCGTCGACCCGCTGACACTGTCCACAGCAACCGCCGCCAGCTCCTATAACGGCACGGTTACGTCGATACCTCGCTTCGGTGTCATCGACAGCGGCGCGGCCGTTACTGTGGCAGAACAGAATGGCGGATCGACCTACCGAACCGCCAACCCGGGTCCGCTCACGATCGCAGCGGTTGGGGGAAACCTGCTGGCCGAATTCCCAACCGCACCTGATCATCTCCTCTGGAGAATCAGCTACTCCGTCGCCGGCGGATCGAACGCGCCGTTCGTGGTGTACGTCGATATGATCACGGGCGAGCCTTACGAAACTCTGCCGATTGAGCTATCCGATCTTCATGCGCTCCAGTCCGAAGAATCGGTCGTTCTGCGTTGGTCCGCACGTGGCGAGCTACGCCCAAACAGTTTTGTAATTCAGGAGCATCTCCCATCGGACAAACAGTGGATAGACGTTACGCGCTTCGACGAGACGACCTCGAACGGTCCCGCAGTGTACAGTGCTACCGTTGGCAACGTAGACCCGGGGACACATACGTACCGCGTTCGTCACGCAAGCAGCGGGGGCACCTCCACCTACTCGGCGTCCGTCGAAATAGCGGTACGTAAGATGGATCGGCTGACAATCGGCACTCCCTATCCGAATCCGACCAGTGGAAACTCGACAATACGAATCTATTCGCGCGACGGTGGTTCAGCGAGCGTCCGACTACTTGATCTTCTTGGCCGAACGGTAGGCTCCCAGAACGTGACAGATCTGACTCCGGACGCAGTTACGGAGATCACGCTTGCCTCGTCTTTGCTTCCTACGGGCATCTACCTTGTCGAGGTAACGACGGATGGCGTGCGCAAAACAACGCGGTTCACGGTGAGTCGTTAGCCGATTAGTTCGCGACTCGTTGCGAGAGTCTGTAAAGCAGCACTGCTGCCCTCTTCGTCTGCATCGGCAGCGTCCACAGATACCCCGTTTCGTTCACGGTATGATCGTCGGCGCCTCCGAGTCCGATCCCGTCCATCGCCATGGTGACATGACCGGCAGTAAACGAGATGTCGGCGGCGCCGGCCTTTCGCGGATCGACGGGAGCGACCGGGCCGAATCCGAGGTCGACGCTTACTTCGCTGAACTCGCCGAGCAGGTCGTAATTCCCATCGGTAGGAGCAAGCGGGGGGTAACCATCTGAAAATTCCAGGGTGGCGTTCGTCAGCGGTAGATGCGCTGCCACGATCTCCTGCATGCCGGACTTCGCCAATTCGATCTGGCTCGGCGAGATGGCCCTGAGGTCACCGGTCACGACAACTTTGCCGGCGACGACGTTGCTCTTCCCGAACGCCGACCCACGCGCCTGCACCTGGTCGTACTCGACATCCGTTCCTCCTAATATCAGTCCCGGGTTGAACGTCAGGTTCTCGATCGTGCTGAGTCGGGAGTAGAAGCCTGCCAGGATTCGAGAGGCCTCGTAGATCGCCCCCGCGCCCACAGCATCTGTGAATACCTGCGACGAATGGGCGGGCTTTCCTTCCACGTTCAGACGCCAGGATGATGACGATCGTCGGGCAACAACCGCTGTCGCGGGATCGCCGTCACCGTTCTCGAAGCCGAT
>JAGQWL010000007.1 GCA_020437385.1 Bacteroidota bacterium | reverse complement strand
GATTTGAGGAACAAGGGGTCATGCGACCACTTCGCCAGAAACACGAGCGTGTTTCGATCCTCGGAGGAGTACGTGCTGGCCTCAGCCATCGGGACAATGGTCTCGGCATAGTCCACGATGCAGGCAATTCGCTTTCCTTCGGCGAGCCGAAGGCGAAAGTAGTTCTCCAGAACAGACAGCACGCGAACCGGATCCTTCGGCAACTTCTGGGCATACTCCGTTCCGAAGATCGTGTCATACCCCGACAGCGCTCTGTTGAAATCTTTCTGCGAAGCCTGATCAACAAAGTGGATTCCTGACGAACGATCGTAGAGGATCACGATGTCACGCGAGCCGAACAGATCATCAGTCAGGAACGGACGCAGCGGGATATATCCGGCGTTTCCGTTCTCGTCTGCGCTCGGAACAAGATCTCGAACGTTTCCGTGCAGGATAAACTGCGTGAACGTCTTGGTGAAGTACTTGCGCGCGAACTCCCGCGCCCAGGCGGGATAGTGCGCAGTATACTTGTCGAGGGGATCCTGTTTGCTCTGGACCGAGCGTTCGGCCTCTGGATCGGAAGCAGCGGAACTGTCCGCGGGTCGCGTTTCCGCCACCGTTGCAGAATCCTTGTTGGCCGTCTTCGTGACGGGCGTTTCCTTTCGAGAGGCCTTGTTGGAGTCGGCCCCGCCGTTGGCATTCTTGGCCATTGCGGACGTACTGTTGGCTTGGTTGTGCGACGACGTTTGGATCGGGCAAGATACGCGATGACGGAATCGCAGACCACGAAACCTCCGCGCTTCGACCCGGTAAAGAATCAGGGGCGCGGCCCCAGGTTGGCTCTTTGCGGTCCGAGCGCGATCTTCGCACGACCTGTTCCGCGTCGCAGCACGCTCAGGCCTCTTATCTACTGTCGTCAACGCAATCCGGGTGCCTACATGCCGATCTATCATCGACTGGGTTCAATTCCGCAGACTCGTCACACGCAGTTCGAGAAACCTGACGGTGGTCTGTATTATGAGCAGCTGTTTGGCACCGTCGGTTTCGATGGCATGTCGTCTTTGCTCTACCATGTCAGACGTCCGACGATGGTAAAGGAGATCGTTGGATCGCGCGATGTCACTCCTCAGATTGCGGTCGAAAAAAACCTCACATCCCGGCTCTTCAAGGGGCTGGATGTCGCTGCGGTAGACGACTACCTGGAAAGCCGTCAGCCACTCCTCGTCAATGGTGACATCCATATCGGTGTAGCGGCCCCGCGGCAATCCGTAACCGATTACTTCTACAAGAACGCAGATGCCGACGAACTGCTGTTCGTGCATCGAGGCTCCGGTGCGCTTCGGACGATGCTCGGGTCAATTCGCTTTGTCGAGGGAGACTATCTGATTGTTCCGCGCGGCATGATTTATCAGATCGCGTTCGACGGAAATGACAACCGGATCCTGTACGCTGAGTCGTTTCATCCGATCTATACCCCGAAACGATACCGGAACTGGTTTGGCCAGCTTCTGGAGCACGCGCCTTTTTGCGAACGCGACTACAAGCTGCCGCAGGATCTCGAGACGCACGACGAGGTCGGAGAGTTCAGAATGTTCATCAAGAAAGAGGGCCTGCTTCACGAGTTTGTTTACGCATCGCATCCGTTCGACGTGGTCGGCTGGGACGGTTACAATTTTCCATATGGGTTCTCGATCCACAATTTCGAGCCAATAACCGGCCGCGTGCACCAGCCGCCTCCGGTGCACCAGACGTTTGAGACATCCGCCTTCGTGGTATGCTCGTTCTGTCCGCGGCTCTACGACTACCATCCGAAGGCAATCCCGGCCCCGTACAATCACAGCAATATTGATTCGGATGAAATGATCTATTACGTCGACGGGGATTTTATGAGCCGGAACAACATTGAGAAGGGGCACATCACGCTCCATCCGGGCGGCATTCCTCACGGACCGCATCCGGGTGCTTACGAGCGAAGTATCGGGAAAACGAGCACCGAAGAGCTTGCCGTCATGATCGATACGTTTCGTCCGTTGAAGGTCACGAAGAATGCCCTTCAGATCGACGACGGGGCGTACTACAAGAGTTGGATCGAGTAGCGGTTGAGGCGTCGCCTGGATGGAGAATTCTGTGAATGAAAGGAGGATGCCGCGAATGAATGAAGCGATCTTGGAATCACGTCTATTGAAATCAAAGGCGTTCATTGCAAACGAATGGGTGGACGCAGCATCCGGTAAACGCTATGAGGTCCGGAACCCCGCAACGGGTGATGTTGTCGCGTCCGTACCAGACATGAACGCGTCGGATACGAAACGCGCGATCGCGGCGGCGGAGGAGGCGTTTCGAACCTGGAGGAGCACCACCGTCCTGGAGCGATCCCGAATCCTGCGTCGCTGGAATGACCTCGTGATTGAAAATGTCGACGAACTGGCCAGGCTCCTTACGACAGAGATGGGTAAGCCGGTGAAGGAGGCAGCGGGTGAAATTCGCTACGGGGCCTCGTTTATCGAGTGGTTTGCAGAGGAGGCGCGCCGCGTTTACGGTGATGTCATTCCGGCGTCCGCTGAGGGACGACGAATCGTCGTCATCAAGCAACCTGTCGGCGTGGTCGGTGCGATTACGCCATGGAATTTTCCGAACGCAATGATCACGCGAAAGATTGCACCGGCGATTGCTGCCGGCTGCACGGCCGTCGTAAAACCTGCCGAGGATACGCCGTTGTCCGCTCTTGCGCTGGCAGCGCTGGCCCGGGACGCGGGTCTTCCGCCTGGGGTTCTGAACATTGTTACCACAAGTGATCCGGGAAGCGTCGGGGGCGAACTGACTTCAAACCCGATGGTCAAGAAAGTGTCGTTTACGGGATCTACCGAAGTCGGCAAACTGCTGATGCGCCAGTCTGCCGATACGGTAAAGAAGGTCTCCCTGGAATTGGGAGGCAATGCACCGTTCATCGTGTTCGACGACGCGGACATCGACGAAGCGGTAAAGGGCGCGGTGGCCGCGAAGTATCGCAACGCCGGACAGACGTGTGTCTGTGCGAATCGCATTTTCGCTCAAGAGACCATTTATGATGCGTTTGTCGAAAAGCTCGCGGCCGCGGTGAAAGAGCTGAAGGTCGGAAACGGAATGCAGCCCGGCGTTACGATCGGCCCCCTGATTAACCGCGATGGGATGGACAAGGTGCAGCGGCTGGTGTCCGATGCCGTTGACAAAGGTGCCCACCCCGTTGTCGGCGGATCGAGAATTGCTGACGGCGATGGCTATTTCTTCGAGCCAACCGTGCTGTCGAACGTTGACGACAGCATGGCGCTCAACGACGAAGAGATCTTCGGGCCTGTTGCTCCGGTGTACAGATTCTCGGACGAGGCGGACGCGATACGGCGTGCAAATAACACGCGTTACGGGTTGGCGGCCTACTTCTACGGGCGCGACGTTGCGCGAGTCTGGCGCGTCGCGGAGGCACTCGAATACGGGATGGTGGGGATCAACACGGGGCTGATGTCGACCGCGGAAGCACCTTTTGGAGGCGTCAAGGAAAGTGGCATCGGCAGAGAAGGCAGTAAGTATGGAATCGAAGAATACGTCGAGATCAAATATCTCTGTTTCGATGCCATCTCCTGACGTCGTTGTGTGACGTGGTTCGTCTGGCGTGATTCTCGGGACGTGGCGTTGCTGCGCTCGTCAGTCTGTCTGGTCCGCAACGCGGGTGAGCGCCAGGTCCTGAAAGTCGTAGCTGAAGTCGACGGTAGGAGACGCGGGTTCCATTGTTGCGGAGCGGACAGACCCGGAAGGGTCGAGTACGAACGTGATAAAGGCATCTGCCCTTAGCTCACGATCGTCCCATCTGGCGACGAACGTGTCTGCGCCGTGATGCTGCAGCGTGCCGATCAATGACGGCGTGTGTGTGAATCGGATTCGTAGCCGGCCGTTGGCCGCCTCGACAACGACGTCACCATACCACGGGTCTCGGTAGGTGCCGGCATATTCTTTCAGCGTAAGCGACGGACCGGAGTTTGCAGCGGCTGATCTCGCCACATCGTTTTCGGCGCTTGCAATTCGAGAGGCACGTTCGCCGCGAAGTCGCTTGTAGGCGGCCAGCCAGTCTGTGTCCGAATACCCGAGGTAGTAGTCGAGGACGTGATGGGTAATTGCGTTGAAGGCATCACCTGACTCCTGGTTCGTGAACACGGCAATACCCAGCTTTAGTTCGGGAATCATCGCGATTCGCGAAACGTAGCCGGGAAGTCCGCCTGTATGGGTGACAAGCTTGCGGCCACGATAGTCCAACACGCGAAAACCGAGCGCATAGCCATTGAAGTTGGTTTTGAGGGCCGCGAGGTAGGGCGGTGGATCACCTGCCGGGATCGGTGTTACCAGCGTCCACAGTTCCCGGGTCGTAGACGGCGAAAAAAGGCGCTTGTCCGGCGCGACGCGACCGGAGTCGAGCTGGACGACGAGCCACCGGGCAATATCCGACGCGCTTGCGTTGATGCCGCCCGCCGGGTTCGTGTTGTCGGACTTGAACGCGGCGATCCTACGGACTTTTCCGTCGATTGGCGCGTGGGGCTCGGCCGTATTGCTCCCTTCTCCGGCGGCGGAGTGGAGCACATTGCTGTCGGTCATGCCGATTTCGTCAAGGATCCGGCTCTGGACAAACTCCTCCCACGACATTCCCGATACAGACTCGATGACTTCACCCGCGACGGAGTACAGCACGTTGTCGTAGGCGTAGGCGTTTCGGAAACTCGTGGACAACGGCAGGTAGCGAAGCCGGTAGACAATGTCCTTCCGATTGTAGTCCGACGGCGGCCACCACATCAGATCTCCGGCACCGAGCCCAAGACCGCTGCGGTGGACAAGCAGGTCCCGGATTGTCATCTCGGATGTGACGTAGGGGTCCGACATTCTGAAGTCGGGTAGATAGTCGATGACGGGTTTGTCCCATTCAATGAGCCCTGCTTCGACGAGCAATCCCAGCGCAGTCGCAGTAAACGCCTTCGTGTTCGAGGCAATTCCGAAAAGCGTGTGGGAGTCGACGTGATTAGTGCTCGCATTGGCTGCGTCGAGGCTTCTTACGCCGTAACCGCGGGACAGCAGTACGTCCCCATCCTTGACGATCGTGAGGCCCACACCCGGCACATCGAATTCTTTCATCACGTCCGCGACGAAGCGGTCGATATCTCCGGGCGTTGCCTCCTGGGCTTTGGCGGATTCAGTTGCCAGAATCCCGGTTGCAAAGAGCACAAGTGCAACTACCAACCTGTTGGAAGCGATGAAGAATCCGTTGTTGAGCATGGATTTGCCGTCGAGTTGATTGCGCATGGCAATCGAAAGTAGCTTCTGAAAGGATGATTCTCAATCGAGCGTCCCTGTTATTGCGTGGCGATTGGCCCGTGATTAACGTGCTGCTGTTCACCAGGCGAATGCTGACTTGCCCGAGTATCCCGATATCGAAGTCTACAAGTCGTCCCTCCGACGTGTAGCCGGCGGCGAGACGCTGGTCGGGCTTCGAATTACAAGCCCGTTCGTGCTGCGCACCTATGAGCCACAACCGACAAAGGCTGTCGGAGGCCGCCTAACGGACGTCTGGAGCATCGGAAAGCGAATTGTGCTTTCCATTGACGACAACTTTCATTTTGTGATCCACCTGATGATCGCGGGGCGATTGCGTTGGCGCAAGCCGGGTGCAGGACTTCCAGGCAAGCGAGGGCTGGCTGCGTTCGACTTTGAATCCGGAACACTCCTGTTCACCGAGGAAGGCAAGAAGAAGCGGGCATCACTGCATGTATTCGAATCCAGGGAGGAGGCGATCGCGCTCGATCGCGGCGGTATCGATGTCATTGCGTCGACCGCCGACGGTTTCGCGGATGCGTTGATGCGGGAGAACCGGACGCTGAAACGTGCGCTGACGGATCCCTCGATCTTTTCCGGCATCGGCAACGCGTATTCGGATGAGATACTGCATCGATCACGTCAGTCGCCGTTCAAGCGTACGTCGCAGCTCGACGAGCGCGAAGTCGCAGCCTTGCGGGACGCGTGTATCGCGGTGTTGACAGAGTGGAAGGAGCGGCTGCTGGCCGAGGTGGGCGATGGGTTTCCCGAAAAAGTGACGGCATTTCGTGATGAAATGGCCGTCCACGGGCGCTACAACCTTGCGTGTCCGGTGTGCGGTGCACCGATCCAGCGGGTCGTGTATGCGGAGAACGAGGCGAACTATTGCCCGGGCTGTCAGACCGATGGAAGGATATTGGCGGATCGTTCACTTTCGCGCCTGCTGAAGGATGACTGGCCGAAAACCATCGAGGAGCTCGAACGCGTGCGGGACGAACAAAAATCGGCCGGAAGGAAGAATCCCTCCGGCCGATAGAATTGGTTGGTCCGGCTGAGATGGGCGTTATGCGATCGTAACCTCTTTGTTGAGATAGACATCCTGAATCGCATTCAGAATCTCCACGCCTTCCTTCATCGGACGCTGGAACGCCTTGCGTCCGGAGATCAGTCCCATACCGCCGGCGCGCTTGTTGATCACGGCCGTCTGCACCGCCTGCTGCAGGTCATTCGAGCCGGAAGCGCCTCCCGAGTTGATCAGTCCGATTCGTCCCATGTAGCCGTTGGCAACCTGGTATCTGGTGAGATCGATTGGATGATCCGAGCTGAGTTCGGTGTAGATCCGCTCGTCGAGTTTTCCGTAGGACGAATTGCCGGAGTTGAGTGCGCGATAGCCGTAGTTTGTTTCCGGCTGTTTCTGCTTGAGGATATCGGCCTCGATGGTTGCACCGATGTGGTTGGCCTGCCCCGTGAGGTCTGCGCTGCCTTCGTGATTAACACCGTCGACCTTGAATCCAGGATTTCGGAGGTAGCACCAGAGAATCGTCGCCATCCCGAGTTCGTGTGCGTGGGAGAACGCTTCCGAGACCTCAACGATCTGACGCGACGACTCTTCTGATCCAAAGTAGATCGTGGCACCCACACCAACACAGCCCATATTCCATGCGTCCTCGATCTGCGCGAACATGATCTGGTCGAACGTATTCGGATACGTGAGCAGTTCGTTGTGATTGATCTTGAGGATCATTGGAATTCGGTGAGCATACTTTCTGGCGACGGTGCCCAGTACACCGAACGTCGAGGCGACGGCGTTGCATCCGCCCTCAATCGCGAGCTTGACGATGTTCTCCGGGTCGAAGTAGATGGGATTCTTGGCGAACGATGCGCCCGCCGAATGCTCGATGCCCTGGTCGACGGGAAGAATCGAAATGTACCCCGTGTCCGCGAGGCGGCCAGTCGAAAACAGTGTCTGCAGCGATCGAAGGACTTTGGGCGATCGATCCGTGTGAACAAAGACGCGTTCGACGAAATCCGGTCCCGGAAGATGGAGGTTGTCCCTGGAGATGGTCTGGCACTTGTGATCCAAAAGATAACCTGCCTTGTCGCCCAGAATATCGGCGACGCGTGATGTGCTGACCTCGGTCATGATCTGGCCTCTTTAATGTTGAGCACTGAATGTGGTGGATGGATGGTTCTTGCTGAAACCAACGATCTGATCCGGCCAAAATACGAAGTTTGTCGCTCCTGTGGCGTCTCTCGGCTTGAAAACCGTGACAATTGACGACCGTCACTTTGTTGCGAGGTGTGGGCGCATCCTGACGGGGATTTCCTCGGGATCAGCAAGGTAGGTCGGTAGACGCGCAGACAGGTAAGCGGACATCAACAGGCCCTTCGATCCGAGGCCGGTGTAGATCCACGTTCGGCCTCCGGCGGAAATTGGACCGAGCATCGGCAGCCGTGTGCCCGGGACAGTGACTCGGACCCCGGCAGAAGCCGAATAATCCGCGTCGCGAACACCTGTAACCAGCGGAAGCATCTTCGAGAGTATCTCTCGCGTCGCGTTCCCGGAGGGTTTCGTGTCGACGACTCCATGCTCAAATGTACTGCCGAGCACGATGTCACCGCTGTCGTGGGCAAGGTATCCCGGTCCTGTGACGTTGGGCAGATCGCAAAGGGCTGCCGGGCAAGTGGCGCGGATGAGCTGCCCTTTCACCGGATGCAGGTTTAGTTCGCGCAACGACTCGAATGTGTGGTATCCGACACCCATTGCGAGGATGAGTCTTGTCGCGCGAACGGCTTCTCGGCAATTTCCGGCGTTCGAGAAACGAACCGCAATGTCGTCAGCAGACTCTTCCCACGATTCCAGTTGTGCTGGTGCCACGATTTCGCAACCCCGCTCCGCGGCTGCGGCAGCGACCCGTATCGCGAAGTTGCGCATATTGATCACGTGTCCGCGTTTCAGACGCAGGCTTCCCAGCGGAGCGGACACACCTGGATAGCGTGCGAGGCTTTCTGCCGTCGAGAGCCACTCGACGAGGTCCGGATTTTCGACCGCCGATCGTTCGTAGTACCTGAGTTGCCTCTTGTCGAGCGCCGGCCGGATGAGCGGCCGCTGAGGTTCGGCGCGAAATCCGACCGCGGCCATCAGTTTGTCGAGGTCATCGAGCGCTGATCGGGCCTCGTAGGTCGGGTTTCCCTTTCGGGCCAGAATCGGGCTCGCAATTCCCGCGCCGACGCCGGTTGCGCCGCCGCCCACGCCCGACGCCTCAATGAGCAGCACGCGGGAACCCTTCGAAAGATGAAATGCCGCGGTTGTACCGGCCAGGCCGGCCCCTGCTATCACTACGTCATACTTCGGCAAGCCGGGACTCCAGGTTGGGGCACGGACGTTCGCCAGTTCTTCAGCTGTACGATACGCCGAGGTGGTCGGTGCATTCCTTCGGACATCCGGTCCATTCTCCGACACCCACGTTTCCCAGATACTGCAGGTCGTCGACGCCGATCTTGCTCGACCAGAAGCCGGACGCGGTGAGATTCCGGAAGTAAGAAAAGAACGTTGCACCCGGTTCATTCTCGGGCAGAACGTCATCAGGGTAGGCGATGAGATCCGCTACCTGTCTGCGCTCGGAATCGCTGCAATCGACAAAGTTTTTCCCGGATGTACGTCGGCTGAGTCCGTCAATCCAGGCGAGCCCGCCCCGCATCTTGGTCTGATTCCACGGCTGGTCAATCATGATGAAGTCCATAAACTCCGCGACATTGGCAGACGAGGCAGCGCCGGAAACGTCATCGGCCGGGATGATGAGGTCGGCAAGCTCGCGGGCACTCGTCAACTCGTGATCCGTGAAGAACTCCGGTTTGCGCGTAGACAATCCGCCGTCCATGGCGGCGGCGTCAACCTTGCGACGCGCCTCCGCAATGTGAACCTGATCGGCATCACTGCAGGCCGCAAGGGCAGCAAGGGGCGAGACGGCGAGTAGCTTGAAAGTAGTTCGTCGATCCATTGCAATCAGTGGTTACAGGTTTCGTGCCTTCATCTGTTCAGTGATATAATCGGACGTGCGCATCGACAGCGCGAGGATTGTCCACGTCGGATTTTTGTCCGCCTGCGAAACGAAGGACGCGGCGTCTGCTACAAAAAGGTTGTCGATCTCGTGAGCCTGGCACATCTTGTTCACCACCGACGAGCGTGGGTCGTTTCCCATTCTTGCCGTTCCGACCTCGTGGATGATCTGTCCGGGTGCGGTGATTCCGTAGTTTCGATCCTTTCCAGGCATGCTGCTTGTCGCAACGCCGCCCATCGCCTCGATCAACTCTCTCGCCGTTTCCTGGAAGTGCTTGATCTGCAGGATTTCGTCATCGCTCCATTTCACGTCGAAACGCAGCACCGGGATGCCGTATTGGTCGACGACCTCGGGATCGATGGTGCATCGGTTTTCCGGGCGCGCAATCATCTCACCGCGACCGGAGAAGCCGATCGTCGTGCCATAGAGCGAGCGGTAATCCTGCTTCAACGAAGCGCCGTATCCGCCGCCGCCTCTGGGGCGGGCTGTGCCGTCGTTGGCCTCCGCCGTTCCGTTGCGCCCTTCGATTCCCCACATGAATCCGTATCCAGGCATTCCGCGGCCACCCCAGACTTCCATGTGATAACCTCGTGAGAAAGGAAGTCGGCTCTTGTTGAGCCACCACGGAACATAGACGTGCATGCCGCCGACGCCGTCTTCGTTGTGGGCAGGCATATTCATGAGCTGCGGAAAGAAGCCGCCTACGTCGGATCCCGTGGAATCCATCAAGTAGCGACCAAGCACGTCGCTCGAGTTCGACAGTCCGTTCGGATGGCGCGTCGAGCGCGAGTTGAACATGAGTCGCGTCGTTTCGCAGGCACTGGCCGCGAGAACGACAACCCGCGCGTTCACCGTATACTCCTGACGCGATTCGCGGTCGACGTACGAGACCCCCGTCGCTTTACCCTCGGCGTTCGTCACGACCTCGCGCGCCATCGCGTTCGGAATGATCGTCAGGTTGCCGGTTGCGAGGGCGGGGGGCAGTAGAACAGATGTCGACGAAAAATTGGAATGCGTGCCACACCCTCGCCCGCACTGGCCGCAGTAGTGGCAGGATGCGCGGCCGTTCAGCGGTTTGGTCAGGATGGAGAGTCGCGACGGGATAACGGGAAGGCCGATCTTCTTGCCGCCGTCCATGACCAGCAGTTCGTAACAACGAGGCTTCGGAGGCGGAAGGAAGATACCGTCCGGTTCGTTGTAGATACCTTCCTCGGATCCAAAGATCCCGACCATCCTGTCGACGCGGTCGTAGTACGGTTTCAACTCGTCATACGTGATCGGCCAGTCGTCGCCCTTGCCATCAATAGACTTGCGCCGGAAGTCGTCCGGACCGAATCGCAGCGAAATCCGCCCCCAATGGTTGGTTCTTCCGCCGAGCATTCGGGCTCGCCACCAGGCCCACTCCGTCCCGGGTGCCTTCGTGTAGGGTTCGCCTTCGATCTCCCAGCCGCCGATGCATCCGTCAAATTCGCCGAAAGGTTTCTCCTTGGTTGAGCCTCCGCGCCGCGGCGATTCGTAATTCCATTTCAGCATCGCGCCATCGGTAGCCGAATCCCAGAGGGGCCCAGCTTCGAGAAGGACCACCTTTGCGCCTGCCTCGGTAAGGGTCTTGGCGGCCATGCCGCCGCCTGCGCCCGAGCCGACGATGCAGACGTCGTATTCCGTTCGACTGATGATGTTGGGTAACGAATTGCCAGTCATTGCAAACACTGTTGAGGTTGGGCCGTTGAAAGCGCGAGCCGCAGGTCCTTGCCTTCGGCGACCACAAGATAGATACGACGGCGCCCGTAGTAAAACCGCCCCGACTTGTCGAAATGTAAGGTCTCGCGGCTGGGTGACGGGGCCGTTCGTGACGTATCTTCGGACCCCAACAAACCCACACGGTGTATTGAATTGAGTGATCAGAAGATCATCTTCTCCATGATCGGCGTCGGCAAGGTGTATTCGTCGACCAGAAAGCAGGTCCTTCGCGACATCTACCTTTCATTCTTCCATGGCGCAAAGATCGGCGTGCTCGGTCTCAATGGGGCCGGAAAGAGCAGCTTGCTCCGCATCATTGCGGGCCTCGATACCGATTATCTCGGCAAGATCAATGTCCAGAAAGGAATCACCTTCGGCTACTTGCCGCAGGAGCCGGAATTGGATCCGTCCAAGACGGTTCTCGAGATCGTGCAGGAGGGAGCTGCTGAGGCCGTCGGTCTTGTCAAAGAGTATGAGGCCGTCTCGGCGGCATTCTCAGAGCCGGATGCCGACTTCGATGCGCTGATGGAGAAGCAGGCAAAGCTCCAGGAGAAGATCGACCACATGAATGCGTGGGACATTGATTCGAAGTTGGAGATGGCAATGGACGCGCTGCGCTGCCCACCGGGAGACGCCGGCGTCGCGAATCTCTCGGGTGGCGAGCGACGGCGTGTGGCGCTCTGCAGGCTGTTGCTGCAGGAACCGGACGTGCTGCTTCTCGACGAGCCGACCAACCATCTTGATGCCGAGAGTGTTGCCTGGCTCGAGCAGCATCTTCACCGGTACGAGGGCACTGTAATCGCCGTCACGCACGACAGGTACTTCCTCGATAACGTGGCTGGCTGGATTCTCGAACTGGATCGCGGACATGGGATTCCGTTTGAAGGAAACTATTCGTCGTGGCTCGAGCAGAAACACGCCCGACTCGCGCTCGAAGAAAAACAGGCTTCCAAACGACAGAAGGCGCTCGCCGACGAACTTGAATGGGTGCGGACGGCGCCCAAAGGAAGACACGCCAAGAGCAAGGCCCGCATCGCCGCCTATGAAAAGATGTTGTCCGAACAGCAGGAGAAGCGCGACGAACGGCTGGAGATTCCGATTCCGCCGGGTCCGCGTCTAGGCGATGTCGCCATCAAGGCGGCCGACCTGTCAAAGGCCTTTGGTGACAAGCTGCTCTTCGAGGACGTCAATTTTGCGCTTCCTCCCGGGGGTATCATCGGGATCATCGGACCAAACGGTGCCGGCAAAACAACCTTGTTCAAAATGATCGCCGGCGAGGAAGAACCCGATTCGGGGACGCTCACGCTTGGCTCCACCGTGAAGCTTGGGTACGTCGATCAGAACCGGCCCCTCGATGCATCAAAGTCCGTCTGGGAAGAAATCTCTGACGGTCTCGACGAGATCGAAGTGGGCAGCCGGATCATCAATTCTCGTGCATATGTCGGGCGCTTCAACTTCGCCGGGCCGGATCAGCAGAAGCGGGTTTCCGAGCTATCCGGTGGTGAGCGCAACCGCGTGCATCTAGCCAAGATTCTGAAAGAGGGTGCGAACGTGCTGCTCCTCGACGAACCGACAAACGATCTCGACGTGAACACGCTTCGCGCATTGGAGGAGGCGCTACTGAACTTCGCCGGATGTGCCGTTGTGATCTCGCACGATAGATGGTTCCTTGATCGAATCGCCACGCACATTCTCGCGTTCGAAGGTGACAGCCAGGTCTTCTGGTACGACGGAAACTACTCCGAGTATGAGGAGAATCGTCGCGAGCGTCTCGGGCACGAGGCCGACCAGCCGCATCGGGTCAAGTACAAGCGACTGGCGCGTTCCTGAGGCCCCGTCAGGCATCTTGAAGAAACGGTGAAGAACTAGCTCTCCCGGGCGTAAACCATTAGGGGCCAACGAAGCGCTACCATTGGCGTTCGGGGGCCGTTTTGTAAATCTCGATCTGACGTAGGCTTCTGCCTTCGGAATCGCTTCCGGCTCGCCGTGTGCCCCGGAGTCGGCCGTGTGACCCGAAAAAGCATTGAATCAGGTCGCCTTTTACTGCACCTTGGTTACGGGCAGTAGGGCGTGAATGCCGGTTCGCTGCGTCGCCCTCGCACCGCGTTCCACCTCCGGGATCCCCGCACGTCTGCTGCCGCACCGCAACAACGATCCCGGGTGTGGTATGACGCGTGTGAATCCGAAGCGCCGCGACGAGCGACGCGATCTGTACGATCCTTCCTTCGAGCACGATGCCTGCGGCGTCGGGATGATCTGCAACATCGACGGTTCGAAAATCCGATCCATCGTCGAAGATGCGCTGACGATCCTCCGCAATCTCGATCACCGTGGCGCGCGCGGTAATGATCCGGAGACCGGCGATGGAGCCGGAATCCTCCTGCAGATTCCGGATCGGTTCTTTCGCGACGAACTGCAAAACAACATCGAACTGCCGATCCGCGGTGCCTATGCGGTCGGCATGGTGTTTCTCTCGCGAGAACGCCAACGATACGACTTTGGCGTCAAGTTGATCGAACGAGCGGCGCGCGAAACGGGCCTCACGTTTCTCGGATGGCGGGACGTTCCGGTAGATGAGCGCGTTATCGGCGCAACGGCGTTGCGTACTTCGCCTGTCGTCAGGCAGTTTTTTGTGGCCGGCTCCCCGGACGAAGACGAGCTCGAGCGCTACGCCTACTTCATGCGCCGTCGCGTCGAAACCGCCGACGCCTATCGCGATCGCGACGGAAGATCACAATTGTACGTTTGCAGCCTTTCGGCACGGACTATTGTCTACAAGGGAATGCTGACCGTCGAGCAACTCGACCGGTACTTCCTTGACCTCCAGAGTCCGCTTGTGGAATCGGCAGTTGCCCTTGTTCATTCGCGCTTCAGCACCAACACGCTGCCGACGTGGGCGCTTGCTCATCCGTTTCGGATGATCTGCCATAACGGCGAGATCAATACGCTCCGCGGAAATGTGAATAGGATGCGTGCGAGGGAAGACCTGATACAGCGCGGATCGCACGACGAGTCGGCGCTGCTCAAGTCGGTCCTGACCCCCGGCGGCAGCGATTCCCAGAACCTGGACAACGCCCTCGAACTGCTGGTTCACGGCGGGCACAGTCTGCCGAAGGCCATGATGATGCTCGTTCCGGAAGCCTGGGAAAAGCACGAAGACATGGAGGAGCGGCGACGCGCCTTTTACGAGTTTCACGCCTGTCTGATGGAGCCATGGGACGGACCGGCGACGATTCCCTTTACCGACGGGCGCATCGCCGGCGCGGTCCTGGATCGAAATGGTCTGCGTCCGTCGCGTTACACCGTGACGTGCGACGGTCGCGTCATCCTGGCCTCGGAGGCGGGCGTTCTCGATGTCGATCCTGCTGACGTTCTGGAGCACGGCCGATTGACTCCGGGCCGTATGCTTCTCGTTGATCTGCAGGCGGGGCGAATTGTCGATGACGCCGAGGTTAAGCACCTGATATGCAGCGAGAATCCGTATGCGGAATGGATTGCGCAGCATCTTGTTACGCTCGATGATCTATCGGATGATGCAGCCGGAGTTGCCGATATATCGCCCGACGTGCTCCGGTTTCAGCAACTGGTGCACGGGTATTCGCGCGAAGACATCGACATCATCCTGGCGCCGATGGCGCGCGACTCGAAAGAGCTGATCGGCTCAATGGGAAATGACACGGCGCTTGCTGTCTTGTCGGAAAAGCCACGCCTGCTATTCGATTACTTCAAGCAGCTGTTTGCACAGGTTACCAATCCGCCAATCGATGCGATTCGGGAGGAGCGTGTCACGTCGCTCAACGGCTATCTCGGTAAGTCCGGCGACATTCTCAACGTGCAACCGGCACATGCCGCAGTTCTCGAATTGAAGCAGCCGATCCTGTCCGTTCGCGATCTGGGCCGAATCAGAAGCTCGGTCCGCCCGGAGGTGCGCTCGGCAACCGTCTCGACGACCTTCCCCGCGACTGCGGGTACCGGCGGATTGGAATCAGCTGTCCGGCGCATTTGCCGCGAGGCAGAGGAGGCAGTACGGGACGGTGCTCGGCTGATCATCCTGTCTGATCGTGAAGTGGACGAGCGAACGGTACCGGTGCCTTCGCTGCTGGCAGCGAGTTCGGTACATCACTATCTGATTGGGGTGGGGTTGAGATCCCGCTGTTCGGTGATCGTCGAGTCCGGAGAGCCGCGTGAGGTACACCACTTCTGCGCGTTGCTTGGCTTTGGTGCGGAAGCAGTCTGCCCCTATCTCGCCCTCGACGTCGTCGGTCGTTTGGCGGGAACGGCGCAGGCACCTGGCTTGTCCGTGCAGGCGGCGCGCGAGAACTACGTCAAAGCCGTTGGGTCGGGTATCCTCAAGGTGATGTCGAAGATGGGGATTTCGACTCTTCGATCGTATGTCGGCGCGCAGGTGTTCGAGGCCCTCGGACTGTCACATGCCCTCGTTGACGAATACTTCTCAGGAACAGTCAGCAGAATTGGCGGCGTTGGCATGGAGGGCGTTGCGGAAGATGTCATCGAACGCCACTCAGTGGCGCTTCAGCACACCGTCGGCAATCGGCAAGATGAACTACCAGACAATGGCATCTATCGCTGGCGGCGGGCCGGGGAGGAACACCTGTTCGATCCGGTCGCAATCGCGCGACTCCAGCAGGCGGTCAGGGACCAGAGTTTCGCAACATATGATTTGTATGCGGCGCTCATCAACGAGCGGACCCGTGGGCGGGTGACGCTCCGGGGTTTACTGGAGTTCGCGATCGACCCGAGCAGTGGCGTCCCGCTCGACGAAGTCCAGCCGTGGACCGAGATCGTGACAAGCTTCAAGTCTGGCGCGATGTCGTATGGCTCCCTTAGTCTCGAAGCTCATGAGACGCTTGCCAAGGCGATGAACTCAATCGGAGCGAAAAGCAATTCGGGCGAAGGGGGCGAGGCGTCGCATCGTCTCTCGCGCGACAATCCTGCGCGAAGTCGCATCAAACAAGTTGCGTCCGGCCGCTTCGGCGTCACGATCGAATACCTTTCGAGTGCGGACGAGATTCAGATCAAGATGGCGCAGGGCGCGAAGCCGGGCGAGGGTGGACAACTCCCGGCGCATAAGGTGTATCCGTGGATCGCGGAGACGCGGTTCGCCACGCCGTGGGTGGGGCTGATTTCACCCCCGCCGCACCACGACATCTATTCAATCGAAGATCTGTCGCAATTGATTTTCGACCTCCGAAACGCCAACCCGGCGGCGCGAATTTCGGTCAAGCTGGTATCAGAAGTCGGCGTGGGGACGGTCGCTGCCGGTGTCGCAAAAGGAGGTGCGGATGTCATCCTCATCAGTGGTCACGATGGCGGGACCGGAGCGTCCCCCCAGACCTCTCTGATGCATGCCGGCTTGCCATGGGAGCTGGGCCTGTCTGAGGCGCATCAAACACTGGTGCGCAACGGTTTGCGAACGCGGGTTAAACTGGAGTGTGATGGCCAGCTCAAGACGGGCCGCGACGTGGCCATCGCCGCGATGCTGGGTGCCGATGAGTTTGGATTTGCCACGGCGCCACTGGTGGCGATGGGATGTGTCATGATGCGCAAGTGTCACCTGAATACGTGTCCCGTCGGGATCGCGACCCAGGATCCCGAACTCCGTCGCTTGTTCAAGGGCACCCCGGACCACGTCATCAATTACCTGCATTTCGTCGCCGAGGAGCTTCGGGCAATCATGTCGAAGCTGGGAATTCGGACGCTCGACGCACTGGTGGGCCGGGTCGACTTGCTGAGGCAGCGATCGGATACGGCACTCGCGAAGTCCCGGGGAATCGACCTGTCTCGAATTCTCGCCCCGGCAAAGATCGCCGATCATGCACGCGGCTTTGCCGACTGGCAGCCGCCGGACTCCCTCCGCGATAGTCTGGATCATGAATTGATTCGTGCGAGTGCTCCAGCAATCGACTTCGACGAGAAGGTTTCCGTCGAGTTGTCGGTGCGGAATATCCATCGTTCCTTCGGGACGCTGCTCAGTGGTGAAGTCGTGCGGCGGCGCAAGAGTGTTCCCTTGGCCGACGACGCGATTCGTGTCAGTGCTGCCGGTACGGCGGGACAGAGCTTTGGCGCCTTTCTCACCCGTGGTGTTACGATAGCGATGACCGGTCAGGCGAACGATTACTTCGGAAAGGGCCTGTCCGGAGGGCGTCTGATCTTACGTCCTCCGGCAACGGCCGCTTTTGATGCTCATCACAGCACGATTGTCGGCAACGTTGCCCTATACGGCGCGACGTCGGGTGAGTTGTTTGTGAACGGTCGGGCGGGCGAGCGCTTCGCCGTTCGGAACAGTGGCGCGACCGCCGTTGTCGAGGGGACCGGAGATCATTGCTGTGAATACATGACTGGCGGTGTTGTGGTTGTTCTCGGATCGACGGGCCGCAACTTTGGAGCGGGCATGAGCGGCGGCATTGCCTATGTGATGGATGGAACCGGAGATTTTCGAGATCGCCGGTGGAATCGAGAGATGGTCGAGCTACATCGACTCGACGAGGCAGATGTCGGGATTGTCAGAGAACTTGTAGGTCGGCATGCCTCGTTGACCGGTAGCGCGGCCGGACAGTGGATCGTTGACAACTGGGACGAAGCGGTGGGCGAGTTTGTCAAGGTGTTTCCGACGGAGTACCGGCTGGCCCTTGAGCGGGCGCGTCGGCAAGTCGGTGGAACCGAAGTCGATGATGAACGACCGAAGGCCACGATCTCCCTCGATCGGGACGGACTGTCGGATAGTGACAAACGCTCTCGCAGGAAGGTCTCGGAGGTATCCGTATGAGTGCGAGGGGATTTATCGAGTTCGATCGCGTTGACCTGCCGGAGCGACCCGTTTCTGAGCGATTGCGTGATCATTTCGACGTCCATATTCCACTTCCCATCGCTGAGACCGAGGTGCAGGCGCAACGCTGCATGGATTGCGGCGTGCCGTTTTGCCAGGCAGGCTGTCCGTTGTCAAATGTTATTCCCGACTTCAACGCGGCTGTGGCGGAGTCGGACTGGGAGGGTGCCTACAGGCGATTGAGGTCTACAAATAACTTTCCGGAGTTCACCGGACGCGTCTGTCCGGCCCCGTGCGAAGCCGCTTGCGTGGTTGGCTTGATTGACGAGCCAGTAGCGATCGAATTGACCGAACGGGCCATCGCGGACGAGGCCTGGCGGAGGGGATTCGTTCGCCCAGATCCGCCTCTCGCGCGAAGCGGCTTTCGGGTGGCAGTTGTGGGATCCGGACCCGCTGGGCTCGCCTGCGCGGACCAGCTCAATCGGGCTGGACACTCGGTTACGGTGCTGGAGCGGAACGAACGTGTCGGTGGATTGCTTCGGTACGGGATCCCGGATTTCAAGCTTGAGGCGTCCGTCATTGATCGGAGGCTTGAGCTGATGGTCGACGAAGGTGTGGAATTTCGGACAGGCGTCAATGTTGGAACCGATGTGCAACTTGACGAGCTCAACGCATTCGACGCGGTCGTTCTGGCATGTGGGGCGACGAAGCCGAGGGACCTTGACATTCCAGGACGACACCTCGGCGGTGTTCACTTCGCGTGGGACTTTCTGTCCCAACAGAACAAGGTGAACGCGGGCGACAAGATCCAGGAGGAACGGATCTCGGCGGAAGGGAAACATGTTGTCGTGATTGGCGGAGGTGACACAGGCAGCGACTGCGTCGGCACGGCAAACAGGCAGGGTGCAGCATCGGTGGTGCAATTCGAGTTGTTTCCGATGCCGGCCGAATCACGTGCTGCCCATCAGCCGTGGCCGTTCTATCCCACCGTGCTCAAGACGACCACCTCTCACGATGAGGGCTGCGAGCGCTTGTGGTCCACGCAGACGGTTGAGATCTGCGGGGCGGACAACGTCCAGTGGCTCCGCGTGTTAGAGGTGGCATTCGTTCGTGACCAGCGCGGCCGCACGGTGCCCCACGCTTCTGGCAGAGTCCGAACCACCCCGGCGGATCTGGTCCTTCTGGCGATCGGGTACACGGGACCCGAGTCGGATTGGTTGACTGCCGATCTGGGAGTTCAACTGGATGAACGACTGAACATTTTGACCGGGCGTGACTACCGGGTTGTTGCCGACGCTGGTGCCGCCACCAGTTCGGCCGGCCTTGCTCGCAAGTTGTTTGCTGCCGGAGACGCGCGTCGTGGCCAGTCGCTCGTTGTGTGGGCAATTTCCGAGGGACGCGAGGTTGCCCGATCTGTCGACAAGTTCTTAACGGGGTCGACGACGTTACCCTCTCGCGGACGCGATGGTCTGCCGCGTGTCTGAATGGGCAGGCCTTGCAGGAGCGATCGTCGCGGTTGCGCTGCCTGAAAGAAACAACACGGCCGGTGATGCCCGGCCGTGTTGCTACTCACGAAGTCTATTTGATCGACACGGTTGTCGGTTTGACTGTCTCGACCTTAGGGATCTTCACAACCAGTTCGCCATCAATGAAGGTGGCGTCGATCTTATCCGGTTCGGCCATCAGCGGCAGAACCATCGTGCGGAAGAAGCTGCCGTAGCTTCTCTCGGTTCGGATGTAGTCCTCGCCTTCTTCCTTCTTTTCTTCCTTTCGTTCGCCTTTGATTACGAGGCGGTTGTCTTCCACCTTTACCGTGATGTCCTCCTTCTTGACACCGGGAAGGTCGATCTGAATCTTGTATTCCTTCTCACTTTCGGAGAGGTCGGCCCGCGGCGTCCAGGCAGGCGTGGTCAGATCATCGTCGAAGGTGAAATAGTCACCAAAGAGGCTGTCGATTTCTCGACGGAGGTTTCGCAGCGGCAGGAAAGCCCTCGAACGGACGGGCTCGGGTACCATGACGCCGCCATTTGATTTCGCTTTCATAGTGCTGTCGTCATCTTGTTTGTGCCCGGGAGGGATGCACCCTCGAGGCAGGCAGCACGCCGCGGCGATTTTTTCACGGGCGGCAATGCGCGCCCACTCTCGGGCCGGGTTGGGCTTGCCGGCCCAGCCGAATCTTCCGGCTATGGTCACGTTACTGAGGGGCCATCGGAAGTGTTCCAAGGCGTGTTCGCGAGAACGTGTAAGAGAATTCCGCATCGGACCGGGAGACTGCGTCCGTCACGATCGACCGGCCGGCCGGTTCACAAACACCGGGACGGGAGCACTTGCCCACAGTTCTTCAGAAAAGCTCCATTTTGAGGTTACTACGCCCTTGCAGTATCTTGGCCGTCCGCTGCAAGACGCAGGCACCCGTAGCTCAGCTGGATAGAGCATCTGACTGGTTTGATTTAGAAGCATGAGAATCAGAAG
>JAGQWL010000107.1 GCA_020437385.1 Bacteroidota bacterium | reverse complement strand
GACTCGACGACGCTCATCGGTGATGCGTACATCAGCGGTGAAGCAGAGCCCACGACGTGGACCGCCATTCGAGGTGGCTTCGGAGCGACCGTATCCGCCACGATGGAGGAAGCGCTCATCGTAAGAGGCAAGCTCGAGCTCGTCGGCAGCGGCATCGATCGCTGGAGTCCGCTCCGCTACGGTTTCTTCGACCATCAGGACATCGGTACGCTGACGAACCAGTATACGGACTCGGCGAAGTGGGGCTACATCCGATACGCGGAGACGGACTCTGCTGAGTTCTACTCGAATGAAGCGGACGCTTTCGGCTACCTGCTCTCAAATCGGACCGGTTCCAACGAAGTTATAGGCGGATCTGCCGGGACCAGCGGCAACGTGTGGGCCGTAAATGGTGGAAGCTGGATCAGTACTTATGGTGCCGATTCGCGCGGACTCGGAAACTCTGAGCAGGCACCGCGTCGCGCAGCAATGCCCGAAGGCAAGTATGATTTCGCGATGTCTGCGATGCCGCTTGCTGACGGCACGACAGAAGTCCGCTGGTATCTCGTCAGCGACGACGGCATCAGCTACTGGCAGGCCGACACGGTGATCGACACGACCGGTCAAAAGGCCGACTTCAATGGCTTCGTATTCTCGGTTCAGGGCGGGACGGAAGGTCAGGAGGGATTGACCGGCATCAATCTGACCGAGGTTGAAGTTGATCGCGGTGCTCCGATCGAGATTCCGGAAGCGCCGTTCTCGGCCTTCTATGTCGAAGACTTCGGCTTCCTCGGCGGTGCATTCGGTAGTGCGGTTGGAGACACGGCCTGGGCGCTGACACCCGGTGAATTCATCGGTGACGTTGCCATCAGCGGGGACGCCGCAACGGGATGGGCCGCAGTCGGCGGTAACTTCGGTGCCGCAGTCGACGGCGGCGACGCTGCACTTCGGGTCGCCGGCAAGCTGGCACTTGCAGGTGGTGGCTTCGAAGACGACAACAGTCTGCGGTTCGGACTCTTCAACAAGAGCTTCGGCGGACGGGATTCGACGCAGACAGCCGGTTACGTCTTCTCTGGCGACTCATCGGCAACAGGCTACCTGTTCCTCCCGCCGAATGGAACTGCGGGCGCTCCCGCCTGGACGACCGGTACAGGTCATCTTGGTGGCGTCGCCGGCGGCGGATGGTTCGATCCGATGGGCCCTGGCGCGTACGGACTGACTGAAGTCAGCTCGACCGGCACGCCAAGTGCGGGTGACTACCTGTTCGAAATCTCTGCCAAGCAAACAGGCGATGGCGGGATGGACATCCGCTACAAGCTCTGGAAGAGCGATAACAGCTACATGATGGAAGCAGCGGCAGTCGACGCGAATCCCGGCGCGATGGCGTTCAACGGAATTGCGTTCGGCACGAACAACTCCACGACGACCGGACTGACGATCGAAGAGCTGTACGTCGATCGCGGTGAGGTCCTGTCAATCACAGGTGTCGATGACCGCGATTCGAACCTGCCGACAGAGTTCTCGCTGGAGCAGAACTATCCGAATCCGTTCAATACACGGACGACGATCAAGTTTGCGCTGCCGGAGACAGAGAATGTGCGGATTGATGTATACAACCTGCTCGGCCAGAGAGTAGCGACGCTGCTCGACAAGTCGATGCAGGCGGGCTACCACGATGCGACCCTCGAAGCACAGGGTCTCAGCAGCGGCATGTACATCTACCGCATTGAAGCG
>JAGQWL010000106.1 GCA_020437385.1 Bacteroidota bacterium | reverse complement strand
GGCATCGCGGACGAAGCGGCGTCATGGTCGACATCCCGGTCGACGGCCTGGTCCGGGCCGATGGCTCTCCCGCCACCGGCAACATTCAGATGGCACTGACGCCCGTTGATGTTTCAGATGCGGAGGAAGTCCGCAGCTTCCCCGGCCGCTTCGAGGGTCTGCTTCCGGATGGCGAAGACGCGCTCCTCCTCAGCCTCGGCACCGCGGAGTATGCATTCGAGCAGGAGGGTGAGCCGCTCCAACTTGCACCGGGCAAGACCGCCGAAGTCGAAATACCGATCTACACCGATGGCGCGATCGTCGGCGATCAGATTCCGCTCTGGTCGATGAACGAAACGACGGGCGCCTGGGTGCACGAAGGGCTCGGGACCGTCCGCGAATCCACAAGCTCGCCTAGCGGACTCGTGTTGGCCGGACGCGTCAGTCACTTCTCGTGGTGGAACTGTGATCATTTCGACGAGGACCCGGACGACGCGGAAGGCCTCTGCTACAAGTGGGAATGTTTCAACGGGCTCTGCAACAAGGTCAAGGTATTCTGCTGGGTCGAAGGCGCGATCCACGGCGATCTTGACAAACGTGCGGCTCTCTCGCCACCCGTCTTCAGCGCGCGCAAGTTTTTTCCGCAGGAAGGCGGAAACGTGATACTCCCCGGTGGACGAACGGTAACGCTACGGGGAACAAGCCTACAGGGCAACGTGCTGCTCCGAAGCGACACGACATTTGTCGCTGTTCCAGGCGGATCGTCGTCATTCGAGCTCACGCTCGACACGGCAGTGGTGTACGACGTCAACAAGTTTACGTTGCCGGTCGATACGATGGCGACAATGGAAACTTCCACGGACGTCCACATCTACGAGATGGATGCCGTGGCCGGTCAGGTCTTCGGCTACTCGGCCCGGCGCGTGTCCGGCGGATCCTTCTCGGGCACGATGATCGTCCGATCGGAAGACGGGACCGAAATCGCCACCAACTCGATGAACAACCAGATTCGTCTCGTCCGCATTCCGGAAGACGGAACGTACTCATTCGTCGCGACGGCCGCATCCGCATCAAACTCGACGTATCGGTTCATTGTGCAGCCAGTCTACGGCTCCGTACCGGTCAACTCGAATACGGAGGTGGCAATTCCCGATGGACAGTTCAGGCTGTTCCAGTTCGAAGTGCAGCAGGAGCAGACGTTGAACCTCGGCGTGTACGCGGATGGCGGTTTGATCCGCTCCGATCTTATCGCCTACAACACCGCGTTGCAGTCGATCGCCACTCACGCGATTGCGCCGGATACCGAACCGTTCGAAGTGGTACCGGGAACGCACTACATCGTGGTCCGTCCGCGGCAGAACCTGACCGACCCGGTGCGCTTCGGCCTCTCGGTTGTCACGCCTGACAGTCCGACGCTACTGACGTTTAACAGCGCCGGCATGGCGGACATCAGTACAGCACTCAATTATCACGGGCAATATCGCTACTACGAGTTCGACGCAACCGAGGGCGACGGATTTGAACTTGGCGTCTTCCGCCCAGACGGCGTCGGTGTTGAGAACATGCACTTCCGACTCGTCGCACCGGATGTCGGCCAGCTTCCGAGCATAATTCCACACCAGGGCTGGGACGACAGGATCGTGACCGGATGGAGCATGCAGCTTCC
>JAGQWL010000105.1 GCA_020437385.1 Bacteroidota bacterium | reverse complement strand
TTCCGATTCCGCCTTTCCACGAAAACGCCACCGTCCCGCGACCCGCTCCAACTGAGCCTTCGTCGACGTCCGGACCCGCCGACGCCAAGGCCGTGCGTACCATTTCCGCCGTGATCGGCTTTGATCGAATGTCGTTCAGATAGCCGTCGTTCGTTTCGCCAACGATGGCATTAATGGAACGCACGTCCGTCATATCCGCTGACTCCAGCAACTGGTCCGTCAACGCATCCGCTGCCTTCCAGACGCACAGCGTACAGGTCAATACGATGGGTGTCTCGATGACGCCCAGCTCATTGACCTGCGCGATGCCAAGCATCTTCCCGAACCCATTCGCGACATACACAGCAGCAGGTACCGGATCCCGAAACAGGTTGCCGCCGTGCGGCAGGATCGCAGTGATACCAGTATTTATCGAGTCGCGGGACGCCGCCGTGACCTGGCCCACGAGTACGCCGGGGACATCAGTAATGGCATTGCGGTCCCCGATTGGAAGGATTCCTACTCGAAGTCCAAGTTCTCTCGCTCTGGGTCGCTCCTGTGCCTTAGCGTTGATGGCCAGGATACTGGCGGATAACAGGAGTAATGCAACGAGGATCGGGCGTTTCATCCAGTGGGCGCACAGTCAAGTTTCCGTGTGTATTGATCCCTGCACACCGTCGCGGTCTTCAGGGAAACACAAAATACGCCCTACAATGCGCTCACGCCGCCATGGATTGCTTTCGTTCAGCCAAGCGGGAGAACAAACGCTCAAATTCCTGCAGCTTTGACTGCAAGCTGTAGTGATCTTCGACGAATTCGCGGTACGCGGCCGAGTGGAAACGTTCGTCCGTAATCATCTCTACGGCTTCATCAACACTTGAAAAGAGAATCTCCTCCGGGTACAGACCTTTTGCCCCCGGCCAGTTGTGGACAACCGGCTTCAGTCCTTTGGCCATTCCTTCTGCGATCGACATTCCGAAGGACTCGAACACGCTTGTCGACAGAATGTAGTCCTTGTCGTCGAGCCAATGATCCACATGTTCCACCCAGCCCGACAGTACAACGTTGCGCTCGAGGCCCAGGCTCCGGACCATGTGGTCGAAGTAGAGCCGGCAACGAAGCTCCTGAAACGTCCCTCCCACATGCAGCGTGTATTCCGGATCAATTGAAACAAGCCTTGACAGGATCTGCAGAATCAGCGGCAGGTTCTTTTTGTGATTGATATAGCCCAGATAGGCGAGCTGCGTCGATCGACGGCGCTCGCGATAGGTCAGTTTGTCCGTATCTATGCCTATGTGTATCACAGATTTATCGACTTCGTCCTCAACCATCGCATCAAATATGTCGCGGACGTGGTCGGCGACAAATACGGCGTGGTCGACGAAATTCCAGTTTATGCGCGACGGGAATCCACCAAGCACCTCATAGGAGTGCATTCTGCATACGACAGCGCAGGTTTTGGACAGCTGTTTCGAGGCGCGGACCAGTACTTCCTCACCCCATTCGAACCAGCAGACGTCGGCCCATTCCATCGCATCTTTCACGTCGCGCAAACTGGCAACGGTGTACAGCCTGAATTCGAACCGCTCCCGAAGCCCTTCCTGGATGGGCCTTACGAACGTGTCGATGCCGTGACCACATACGATGGCGACTTTAGGCCGCTCACCGCCCGAGGATAGAGTATCAAAGGCGCTCAACGCCTTTCGGGCTTCGACCGACCATGGCTCGCTGTTCAACGCGACCACGGCCTCGTACACCTTCCTGGCCTCGGTTTCCCGACCAGCGCGCAACAACGCGCCGGCAAACATCAACTGAGCCACGGGATGCTCCGGCGACTGCTGGAGAACTGATTCGAGTATTCCGAGCGCGTGGTCGTCATCTCCTATGTGGCTGCACATCGTCGCTCTGACGAGCTGCAGTTCCACGTTCCCCGGCTGCTCACGCTCAAGACGCTCGAGCTCGTCGAGTGCCTCGGACAATTGTTCAGATTCGATGAGCGAAAGAATCCGTTCGTGCTCCTCAATAGTCATCTCTGGTCCTCAATTCGTCCAGTTCTCAAAAAGATCGATTCAAATACTTCGGATGGGCCGCCGGGCACTTTGTGCCCCGACTTTTCGGCAAGTTGTTCCATCGCGTGTGGTTGGCAATTCGACAGCCGTACCCGTCGGCGACTGATTCTCTCTTTGGCAGAGCGTTTGCGACAGCCTCCAACATTATTCAATGTTACTATTTCGATGCTTCAGAGAATCCGCAATTCGGCTGCCGCCATGACGGCGATCATGCGTCGCCAGGAGGTCACGGCCAACAATCTTGCCAATGTGAACACGTCAGGCTTTCGCAAAGAGCGCGTGTTCGAGGAGATGCTTGGAGCCTCCGTTGATGCTGACGGTTTTCCCGGAAGCGACCATCTGCTTTCGACCTGGATTGATACGACCCCGGGTACCTTTGCATTCACGGAGAGAAGCCTCGATGTCGTAATTGCCGGTGGTGGCTACTTCGAAGTCGAGGACCCTGAGACGGGCGGTCTTTTCTATACACGCGCCGGACAATTCAACCTTGATGCAGATGGACAGTTGACAGACGCCTCCGGGCGAACGGTTCTCGGAGAGTCTGGGCCGATCGCCGTTCCGGCCGACGTAGACGATGTCAGAATCAGTCAATCAGGTGAGGTTCGATCCGGAAATCAGGTTTTCGGAAAGATCCGGGTCGTTGAATTTGCGCCGGACACTGCGATGAAGCGAATTCCTGGTGCGGCATTTGATGTGGGTGAGGCCGAGCCCGTCGATGTACCCGACGTGATGCTTAAAGCTGGATATGTTGAATCCAGCAATGTGAATGTACTCTCGGAGATGACCGACATGATTGAGCAATCCAGAATGTTCGAGGCTCAACAGCGATCGCTCCGGACATTGGATCAGACCCTTGAACGGGCAATCAGAGATCTGGGACAATATTAGATCGTCGATCTCCCCCGTCAAGCCTACTCATGACCACTCGCCAACTGAACTCCGCTACTACTTTCTGATTACTAATCGTCAGGCAGCAGGCCACTATTACTATTTCTGCTGCGCTGAGAACTATTTCGAGGAGATAACCCCATGCTTCGTGCACTACGAACTGCCGCGCTCGGAATGACCGCGCAGCAGACGGGCGTTGACAACATTGCAAACAATCTTGCCAACGCGAATACGACTGCCTTCAAGAGGCAGACCATCGTTTTCCAGGACCTGCTCTATGAAACGGTCCAGGCCTCTTCCGACTCAGAAGCCACCGGTGGCGCACGACCGGGCTCTCTCCAGATCGGCCACGGCGCCACCGCCGTAACAACGGTGCGAAGTTTCGGCCAAGGGGGGCTGACGCAAACGGGAAACCCTCTCGACCTCGGTATCCGCGGCGAAGGATTCCTCCAGGTTCGCAAACCCGACGGATCAATCGCCTATACGCGGGACGGAACGCTCTCGCTTGACGCCGAGGGTAATATCGTCACACAGAACGGTCTGATGGTCGAACCTGGTCTTGCAATTCCTCCCGAATCCGCTGAAGTACACATAAGCGGCGACGGCCTGTTGTCCGTCCGGATACCCGGCGAACCGGAGCTCGTCAACGTCGGTCAACTTGAACTTGCTCGATTCGCTAACCCTGCCGGGCTGCAGCCTGTTGGAAGCAACCTGTTCGAACAGACAGACTCAAGCGGTGAGCCGACTATCGGAACCCCGGGCCAGGATGGGATTGGTGATCTGCTGCAGGGCTTTCTCGAATCTTCGAATGTCGATGTCGTCCAGGAAATGGTCAACCTGATAACAGCGCAGCGCGCCTACGAGATCAACTCAAAAATGGTGACAGCAGGCGATGAAATGCTACAGACGGCAAACGGAATCAAGCGCTAGAAGCTCATGGCAGACGTAGCGCTGTCGACTACATGATCCGCCTTTCTGCTCTCATACTGTCCCTCCTGTTCGTCTCCCCCGGCGGCGACGACGCTCGTGTTGAGTCAGCTGTTCGGCAGCTGCTCAGCAACTCCTTTCCTTCAGACTGCTGGCGGTTCAATGTTGATACCAGGCGGGTCATGTCGGACGCGCCTCTGCCGGACGGCGAGCTGACGGCATCCTTTGCGATCGCGGCTGCCGGCCTTCCGTCAGGGCATACGATGGTCGAGCTCTACTCGGCGACTCGTGGATCGGCCGATCCGGTCGGACGTGCGCTCGTCTTCGTTTCGATTTCTGATTCGGTCCTGGTCGCGAAACGCTCCATCGTACGCGGTGAGATCATCGGAGACGACCTGCTGGTCAGTGAGATTCGCGATGTCACCAATCGGCGCACGCAGTATCTCACGCCGGCATTCAGGCGAGACGTCATCGGACCAGAGATGGTTGCCAAACGCGACATGGCCTCCGGTCGAGCCCTCCTCCGCACCGACGTCGAAACGCAGCCGACCGTTCACGCTAACGATTCCGTAGAGCTGATTCTGGATCGTCCAGGCTTTCGGATTTCACTCCAGTGCCTTGTTCGCGAGAACGCCGCCATAGGACAGGATGTCCGCCTAATCTGCAAGGACACCGGCCGAATGTACCGAGCCCGCATTGAGTCGTCGACCACGGCAACCTGGCTGGAAACACTTTGACAAACAGTATTGAAAACGGAACAATGATCTCCAACGCTCGCTTTCTCCCGCTGCCAGGCAGCCTTCGCTACCTCCTGTTGCTATCAGTCACCATGCTGGTTGCTTCTCCGGGTGCACGCCCGGCCGCCGCGCAGTCCTCCATGTTCTCCGACTTCCGGGCCACTCGCGCGGGCGACGTACTGACAATCGTCCTTGCAGAGAATACTTCGGCGCGCCGCCAGAGCGAATGGGCGAACGAAAGTCAGTCGTCTGCCGGCGGGGCTGCCACCGTCGGGAATGGCGGATCAATAGACGGCAAGTTCGGACTCGACGCAACGTTCAAGAAGGACGGGTCAAACAAGAATCGGTCTGTGCAATCCGATCTGCTGGCCGGGACAATGACCGCGCGCGTCGATTCTGTCGATCCGACCGGCAACCTGCATATTTCCGGCGAGCGCACGCTGTCCGTCAACGGCGAAATTCATGTCATGAAGCTGTCAGGACTCGTAAGACGATTCGACGTCCAGCCGTCGAATACGATCATGTCGTACCAGATTGCGAGCGCGAATATTGAATACGAACGAAAGGGCGGAATGAAGCGGGCCCTGTTCAAACCTGGAAAGGCAGCTCGCTTTGGCGGCATCGCCCTGCTTGTTGCCGGATTCCTCTTTGCCAAGTGAAAGCCACACTCCCAATCATGAGAACAATGCGATTCAGTCTGCTCGTGCTGATGCTGTCGACCGCAATTCCGGTCAGCGTGTTCGGACAGGCCGAAGTGTCGGCCCGCCTGAAGGACCTCGTTACGGTACAGGGATCGACGCGCCGCCAGCTTACGGGATACGGGATTGTCGTCGGTCTCGATCGCACCGGTGACCGGGCGCGTGGTGAGCGCGGCTCGCCATACACCGTCCAAAGTATCGCAAACATGCTGCAGCGATTCGGCATCACCGTAAACCCGGCGATGTTGGCTGCGCGGAACACCGCCGCCGTAATGGTAACAGCCATGATTGAGTCGGATCGCGGAGCAGGCAGTCAGATTGACGTTACCGTCGCCTCGCTTGGCGATGCACGCTCTCTTTCGGGCGGGGTACTTCTTCAAACGCCGTTAACGGATATCAGGACCGGGCAGGTATTTGCCATGGCACAGGGTCCCCTGTCTACGGGCAGCGTCGGGGCGTCGGGATCCGGCAGCTCCGTCTCAAAGAACCACGCCACGACCGGCCGCGTGCCTGGAGGCGGAATCGTGACAGCCTCCCTCCCGGCCCTGGCATCTGCTGATACGCTCGGCCTCGTCCTGAAGGAGCCCGACTTTACAAATGCCGTGCGAATCGCCGACGCGATCAATCAGGCGATGCCCGGAGCCGCGGAAGCCGTTTCGTCTGGTCTCGTGCGCGTCGTACGTCCTCAGGACATGGGGCAGGCACGTCTGATCGCTTCACTCGAGCCCGTCGAAGTAAGCGTCGATGTCCCGGCGCGCGTCGTGATCAATGAACGCACAGGAACCATTGTCGTCGGAGGAGCCGTGCGCATATCTGAGGTAATGGTCACCTACGGAAGCGTCACGGTTTCGACGCAGACTGACCCCGTCATCTCGCAGCCCGCGCCGCTCTCGCAGGGGCAGACCGTCTCGACAACCGTTGCGACCACCGAAGTTGCTGAGGACGGCGTGACGAGCGTGATCTTGAGTCCGAATACCACGGTAAGCGAGTTGGCCACGATGCTGAACTCCCTCGGCCTCACAGCCCGCGACGTGATTGCCATCTTCCAGGCGATATCGCGAGCGAATGCTCTCCACGGCGAACTGATAATCATCTAGTCATGATCAACAACCTCAAGGGAATCGCTCAACCTGGGCAGTTTGACGCTGCTTCTCGACCTAAAACACGTCGGGAGGCTGCGAAGCAGTTCGAAGAGCACCTGGTTCGCCAAATGGTCGACGCCATGTTCGCCGGCGTGTTCGATGGCGACGCGAAAGACGCTGGCATCGCCGGCGTTGGGCGTGGCGAGATGAAGAGTCACCTTGTCGAGCAGATGACCGACGTCCTGATGCAGAAGGGCGGGCTCGGTCTTGCAAATGCACTCACACACCAGTGGACTGAGAAGTTTGGCGCCGACTCCGGCCAAACGGACAGCGAGGCACCATGACAGAATACAAGTTAAGCACGGCCGCGCTCCTCAAGACGCTGCAGGCTACCGAAACTGAAATCGCGCGGTTGAGCCAGACCCTCCGCGGACAGCTTCTTGCATTGCGATATCGCGATGCCACCGCGCTCGAAGGAGCGACTGAGGAACTCTCCGAGATAACGCGAAAGCTCAAGACGCTGCTCTCGCGCAAGATGAAGCAGGCCGAGCTCCTGAATACTTCAATCGAGGAATCCGACGATCCGTCTGGTTTCGCGGTCGTACTGGATTCACTCGACGCGGACGATGTTGTTGTGAGAGAAATCAAGAACGTACGCACGAGGATCAAGTCCCAGATCGACGAAACGCACCGGTTGTACGGCGACCTGGCATTTGCGCTGCATTTTGCGTCGGCACTGGATGGTCAACTGATCGGCTCCATCGTAGATGAAGCTTCGAACAGCGGCGTGGCAACCTATGGGCCGGCGTCCGAGACATCGAGGAGCCAGCGAAGCGGAAGTTTTGTGAATCGAGTCGCATAAGCCATGAGCCTCAGAAACCTTTACGAGATCTCCAGACGGTCGTTCAGAGTCATCGACTCACGGATGAACGTTGCCGGCCAGAACGTGGCCAATGCGAATTCGGCGGGCTATGCCCGGAGGCGCGTAATCTCTTCCGCAGATTCGAATTCTACTCTCGGGCTGCAGACACGGTCGATGCTGAATACGCCGACAGGCACGGGAGTGTCGATCAGTACGTACGACCGCCTGCGTGATCAGCTGCTGTCGGCGGCCGCCAACCGTACGAATGGCAGCATGGAGTACGCTGGAGAAGAGCATCGAGTCTTGTCGACGGTTGAAAGCATTCTTGATCCTGGAGATTCGGGGATCAATGATCTGCTTTCCGACTTCTGGAACGCGTGGTCCGATCTCGCGAACAATCCGACTGAAGCCGGAATGCGTGCAGCCGTCCTCTCGAAAGCAAACAATCTTGCCGGGACTCTTAACGGCGTTTCAAAGCAGCTCGACCGTTACCAGGAAGACTTGTCGCTCGAACTCCGTTCAAGTGTCGACAAGGCAAATTCAATACTGGAGAGGCTGGCCCAGCTGAACAACGTGATCGCACGATCGGAGAATCAGAATCAGCCGAACTTCGCGGCGGCCGATGAGCGCGATGATCTCGTTCGCCAGCTGTCGTCCCTGGTTGGTGTGGAGGTGCAGAGCAATCACAGTGACGGCTTCAGGATTGCGATCGGCGGAGTGTTCGTGCTCGAGGGGGATCATTTCACACCGCTCAATTTGGATGAGTCTACATTAACGATACAGTTCGGGAACACGGGTACGCCCTTTAAGCCTGAAACCGGTGGCAGTATTGGCGCGAAGCTGTCAACAATCAATGATTCGGTGAACGGCGCAAGAGCTCGGCTGGACCAGATAGCATCCGCCCTCGTTACCGAAGTCAACGCGATTCATGCGACCGGTTACGTGCTGAACGGCGTGACGGGGCTCGATTTCTTTGATCCGTCCGCCACGAGCGCGGCTTCGATAAAGGTATCCGCAGCAATCGCGAATGACGTCGATTCTATTGCCGCATCCGGCTATGTGGACACCCCCGGAGACTCCTCCATCGCAGCCGCAATTTCGGAGCTTCAGCACAAGGGTTTGATCGGGTCTCGCACGCTCGGTCAAGAGGTTACCGATATGCTCGCTGAGGTCGGATCGCGCGTCAAAGCAGCCGAGGCAGATGCGAGCGGTCACGCCGCGGTACTGGCCAACCTGGATGCAATGGAGGCCGGCGTCTCTGCCGTCTCGGTAGAAGATGAAATGACTGCAATCATTGAATTACAGCAAGCGTATGCCGCAACGGCGCGTGTGCTGCAGTCGGCCGAAGAAATGATGAACACTCTCCTTGCGCTCTGAGAAAGACATGTATAGCAATACGCAGATTCGCAGTCAGTTTGTGGCTCGACAGATCAGTCTGAGTCATTCAGCCGTCAACCGGTCGGTTGCTGCCCGACAGGCCGCCATCGCTCGGCTCCAGGAGCAGCTCACAACCGGCAAGCAGATCAACCGACCGTCAGACGACGCTCCCGGATTCTCCATCGCAGACGCGATGTCGACCTCACTTCGACGCTACGAGCAGTACGAACGAACGATAACCGGCGCGAGGTTGTGGCTCGACGAATCCGAATCAGCTCTTAGCGGAATTTCCGACATACTCACCGACGCCTACGAAGAGGGAATCCGAACGATAAATGCGACGATGAACTCTGATGATCTCGAGGCCTCTGCGCAGGAAATTGAAGGGTGGTTGACCATGGTTGTCGATAGACTCAATGCGAAGGCGGGCAACGAGTACGTGTTTGCAGGTGGAAAAACAACGGCGGCACCCTTTGCGATAGACAACTCTGCAAGTGCCGACGCGGCAGGAGTCACCTACTATGGCGACGATCTGTCATTGACGCGGACAATTACCGACGACCTTGACCTACCGATCAACCTGACGGGTCTGGCAATCAATGATGTAGGCTCGGGTGACACGATAACGAGTGTGCTTCAGGAGCTGGCTGACGCAGTGCGTAGCGGCAACACCACCGCAATCGAAACAGCATTGGAAAAAACAACAGGGGCGAGAAACCACGTGCTCGGACGCACGGCCGAAATCGGCTCTGTGTCCAACCGAATGCAAATCGCCGAAGGTCAGCTGCAGGAGACCATTACCCTGGCGACGGCGAGGCGCTCCCGCGTCGAGGATGCAGACGTAGCAGAGACCATCACGGAGCTGCAGCTCCAACAGCTCCGAATGCAGGCGGCCACGCAGGCGTTACTGAGCATTCAACAGCTTGATATCACCAACTTCTTGACCTAGAAAGATGCAGGCAACAAGAACATACCGTCAGGAGCCGGCGAGCCCTGACCTCGAGCCGAGAGAGGTCACGTTGACCTGTCCGAGCTTTCCCAATACCCTCCAGAAGGCAATGGATCTGATTCTTCATCCTGACCGGATGGAAGTATCTTCGGTTGCGCGCATGGTTGACGAAGACTGGGAAATCCGAGATCGGATGCTCCAGGTGATCAACTCCAGCTACTACGGACTAAATCGGGCGGTCGATACACCAAATCGAATGGTCGTGCTGCTTGGACCAGTCACCGTTTCGGGGATGCTGGTTGGCATGGACCTTCTCAAGCTGCGCGACACGTTCGATGAGCAGACGGAGCCGGTATTCATTCGGTTGATGCAGCACAGCGCAGCAACCGCATTTCTTGCACGTCACATTGCAGAACTCATTCGGACTTCGGATGGAGGTGCCGACAAGCTTGCGCACCAACATGTTGGAGAGAGCTTCGCGACGGGGATGATACATGATTTTGGACGTATCATACTCCTCTTCAATCGTCCTTCTGACGCCGGCGAACTGTATGGCGCGCTTTGCGGTGAACAGGGAATTTCGGTCGAGCTGATTCGCGAGAAAGAGACCGAATTCTTTGGATGTGACCCTGTTGATGTCGGGGTTGACTTTTCGCGGACACTCCGATTCCCGGACGTTGCGACAGACGTAATCCGGTATCACCTTTCGCCCGATGAAATACGACAGGACCCCTTGTCGGTCGAAGCTAGAATGGTGCGTGCGGTGGCGGCCGCCCATACCGCGGCAAATTCGATGGGATATGCATTCCCCTGTCCAAGAAGTGAGGAAGACTGTATCGCAGACAAAAGTTGGGCGGCGCTTGTCGAACACGATCTGCCGGGATTCCATGCCTCTGAGCTAGCCCGCAGGATAATTGACCTCCGGGCGTTTGTTTCTGAATACGTTTCGCTACTCGTCTCCTGATTCCTTATCTGCCGAACGGGACTTCAGCAATAGACGACGAGGCCGCGCCCATAGCGCGGCCTCATTTTTTTTTGGCAAAAGTTGTCGGCGGGACTTATCTCCGCGCGCCACTGTTCGATAGTAAGATTATCTGTTAGCACCAGAGCCATTTTTACTATTCAATCTTGGGGATTACTACCATGGGAACGTTCGGAGATTTCTCCCGAATCAATACGAATATCCAGGCGCTGCAGGCGCTGCATCAGATGCAGCGAACGAATCTGAACCTTGGAATTCGCCAGCTCCGCCTTTCGACTGGAAGTCGTATCAATCGTGCGGAGGATGATTCGGCGGGATACACAATAGCTAAGAAACTCGAAGCGAGAGTGCGCGGCCAGGCACAGGCACTCGCCAACGTAGGTGATGCGAAGAGCATGCTCACGGTCGCCGAAGGCGCATTTGGTACCATCATGGACATCCTGATGACCATGAAGGAAAAAACGGTACAGGCCGCGAACGACACGCTCGGTTCAGACGAGCGGACAGCCATTCAGACGCAGATGCACGCCCTGTCCGACGAAATTACCGAGTTGCTCGCCGACACGACCTTCAACAGCGCCCCGCTGTTCACCAGCAGCACGTTGTCTTTCCAGATAAATGCGGACGCGGGCGATACGTTTAAGGTGACGCTGGGTACGCTTTCGGTATCGCAGCTCGGACTCACGACCTCCTCGATCGTCGTAAGCAGCGCGGGAGCGGCCTCCACCCTGCTTGGCACAATCGACTCTGCGCTGACGACGGTCGCCAATAAACTTGGCGATATTGGTTCGAGCCAGGCTCGGTTGACGTTCCGTCAGGAGAGTCTTTCGACCGCTATCTCGAACAACGAAGCGGCACGAAGCAGAATTGCCGATGCAGACTTCGCAAAGGAGCAGATGGAGATCGTCAAGCTGCAGATTCTGCAGCAGACCGGTGTCGCGGCCCTCGGGCAGGCGAACACCGCGCCGCAGACGATTCTCCAGCTGCTGGGTAACTAATACGGATATTCGATAAATATTTTTTCACCCGCTTAAGTTATCCGCCTATGCGTACGAACTAGAAAAAACACGGGACGGTGTCGTTACCACCGCCCCGTGCAGGAATCCCCCGAATAATATATACCAACTAGTGTTCTACCAATAATCAGTATTCATTCATAGAGGATTATTATGGCTTACGGAGATCTCACGAAGGTTGCAACTAACCTTCAATCTTTGTCGTCGCTTAACAGCCTCCGACAGACTAACGACGAGCTCGGCATCCGCCAGCTTCGCCTTTCCACGGGTAGTCGACTGAACCGAGCCGAAGACGACTCCGCCGGCTACATCATTTCGTCGAAACTTCAGGCGCGCGTCCGCGGCCAGGCTCAGGCCCTCGCATACGTAGGCGATGCCGAGAGCCTTCTCACCGTTGGTGAAGGCAGCCTCAACACCGTCATGGACATTCTCATGACGATGAAGGAAAAGGTTGTCCAGGCGGCCAACGACACGCTCGCTTCCGCAGAACGCACCGCAATCAAGAGCCAGCTCGATGCGCTGTCTGGTGAAGTTACGGACATTCTCGGCGACACGAAGTTCAACAACACATCGGTCTTTACAAGCACCGCGTTCAGCTTCCAGGTCAATGCAGACGCCGGCGACACGTTCGCCGTTACCGTTGGCACACTGTCCGTTACCGCCCTCGGTATTGCAACGGCTTCGCTTCTCGTGGCTTCGGCTGCGGCCGCTTCCACGACGCTCAGCGGGCTCGACACTGCCATCTCGACGATCGCCAGCAAGCTCGGATCGATCGGTGACAGCCAGAGCAGACTGTCGTTCAAGCAGGACATGCTTGCGATTTCGATGACCAACAACGAAGGAGCGCGCAGCCGTATCGCTGATGCCGACTTCGCGAAGGAACAGATGGAAATCGTCAAGCTGCAGATTCTGCAGCAGACCGGTATGGCTTCGTTCGCGCAGGCGAATGCGGCGCCGCAGTCGGTACTGCAGCTGTTCTAGCAGAACAACTCCCCGGGATCGGTTCTGGTGCTCATTCCCGCTCCCATGGGTTAGACGGTCACGTGCCGTCGCAGAGAAGGTGGCCTCCTCGAGAGGCCACCTTTTTTTGTTGCTGCGGTATGTGGGTTTCGTCCAATACATCGCAGATCAGGTGGCTTCTGCCCCCTCGGCGACAACAATTTGGTACTTCAGCTGCTGAAGAAGCGCACGCATTTCGTCAGACGAAACCGATCCTCCGCTTGTCAGAAGCGTGTCCCTGAGCTTGCGTGCCTGGGAGGCCATCCCCATCCGGGAATAGAGATCCGCGATCTTCTCAATCAGGACGTCGTGGTTCAACACGAAACGGATGCTGCCCGCAAACTCGTCCGCAACGTCCAGCGCGCCGAGCATCATCAACATCCCGTCTGCCGGTTTCCCTGCAAGGATCAGTGCCAGGCCGGTCGTGTAGTACGCCACCGGCTCACGTCGCGAGAGATTCAACATTTCGTTGCAGTGAATCAACGCGCGTTCGGCGTCTGCAAGTCGTAACGCGATCTGCGCAGCCAGCACGTGTGTGTAGAATCCGTTATCCGGAGACAGCACCTTGTAGTTGAGTTGTCCAAAAATCTCGTGGGCAGTCTCGTATCGCTCGAGAATGAACATCGCAAGAGCAAGCTGATAGCCGTAGTAGGCTCGATACCGCTCACTGTCAGCGTTATAGTATTCCGCCTCCAGCAGTTCGATGCGGGGCGAATACTTCCGCTTCATTTGATCGGTTGACAGGGCATACCCCGTGTGTACGATCTCCACAGGGAGTGCCGACCGGGTACCACCAACCTGCTGAAGGTAGCGTCCAAGGCCACTTTCAAGTTGATTGTGCACCTTGCCGTTGTAGCGAATCAACGGATGATTGCGAAAGACCCGATCCTGTATAATCCTGTCGGCACCAATGAGTTGGTCTGACCGGAGGACGTTAGCAACTGTCAATTGCAAGGAAGCGACACCGCCTGATTCGAGAGTTCTTCGGATCAGCGCCCATCCTTCCGGATCTGGCAGGTATTCGTCACCGTCCAGAATGATCATGTAATCCGAGGTAACGAGATCCATCGAATAGTTTCGCGCCTCGGCGAATGAGCCGGGCCATTCGATCTCGTCGAATACGTCTGCGTAACGCTTTGCGATTTCCTGTGTGCCGTCAGTTGAACCCGTATCGACGATGACAATTTCGTCGACGAACGGTCGTGCGTGGACGAGGCAGCGATCCAGCGTCTCGGACTCATTCCTGACTATCATGCAAACACTAAGAGTCATGATGATATGCAGATAATAATATGAGAAGACTTGCTGAAACCGCGATCCATATCAATAATAATTGACCCCAGTTCTTACTGGATCGCTGACTCAGCCTTCAAACAACAGTTAAGGCAGTGAATTGCCACGCTCACGATCAATGATTTTTGATTGCTATTAATAAATACTAATCATCCAAACACTAATCGTTGACCAACGGGAATGCGCTAAGTGTGCCAAATCGGAGACTCCCAGGGTTCTCGGATTTGACGAAACCCGGCGATCGAGCGGTAACGACGCTCCTTCAACGATTTGGGCCCTTAAGTTGCCCCACGCCTGTACGATACTACTCGAAAGATTATTCAGTGCTCTGTGCGGTAGGTCGGGAATTTCGGACCGAACCGTGGAAATTCGTTCCTGGTCGGGAGGGACGATCAGCCCGTCTGGCTGCTTTGCCCGGCACCATAATTATTATTGTTGGACGATACTGTTTTTCGGAAGTGAACCCATCGAACGAGTACCATCGACAGGAGATTCTCTCAGCGTCTCCCCTTCAGCTCGTCGTCAAGCTGTACGACATCGCGATCGCATCGTGCTTCCGCAACGATCGACAGAAACTGCGGCGAGCACTCGCAGAGCTGATGAGCGCACTGAACGTCGAGGAAGGCGGGGAAATCGCATCAAATCTCGCTGGACTCTACGAGTACTGCATTGACCAGAGTGTCGCGGGCGACCTCGATCAAATCCGTTCGTTGCTGGTGGAACTCCGCGATGCCTGGAAAAGCATCGAACTATCGTCGGCGGCCTGACTAACCAATCCGAAGCGGACACACCTACATGGCTGTTTCTAATGCACTTAAGACCAGCGGGGCATACGAAAGCCTGATTCAGACGATTCTGACGTACGAGAATCGGCCCAAGGCGACTATCGAGCAGGCCAGAGGCACGCAGGAGTCGTTCAAGTCCGTGCTCAGCGAGCTCGATAGCACGTTGTCAGCGCTCCACACGCTCGTAAAGTCATTCACCGAGCCGATTACGAATCCGTTCGCTGCCCGGATCGCGCAGGTGCCGGACGGTAGCCCGTTCAGCATTACGACTACCGGCAGCGCAGCCTACGGTAGTCACTCCGTCATAGTGGACCGGCTTGCCACTACGGATCAGCGGGTCTCCAAACAACTTTCGCGGAATGGCAACGACCTTCGAGCGTCTTTCGATGCCGTCGGTACCCAAACCTTCACCCTTTCGGTCGCAAGCCCGACCGCCGAAAACGCGGACAATCGCGTGGATGTGTCGGTTTCTGTAACGGCAACAGGGACAACCAACGAAGAAATACTCACGGAAATTGATGCCGCCATTGCCGCGGCGCTGGATGATGCGGTCACCGCCGGGACGATCCGAAGTTCGGAGCGGCCGGCAGTGTCAATGGCGCGTGAGACATCGGATACCATTCGACTTTCAATGCGGGCCGGTGGTACCGGATATCAGAGCCGACTCCAGATGACCGACACCACAACGCCTCAAGGTGGACAGCCGACATTCCTGGACCTGCTGGAGATTAACGCAAACAATGTCGTCGGAACGTCCACCAGCGGGGGGATGATCGTTGATGTTGGGACCAGCGAGACGGACTCGGAGCTGAATGCACTACTTGAAGTCGACGGGCTGCTACTCTACCGATCCAGCAACCAGATTGACGACGCCATTCCAGGATTATCGATCAGTCTCAACGGAATCAGTGACTTCCCCACCGACTTCGTTGTCGACGCTGACTCGGAGAGCATCGTCGGAAATCTTGACGACTTCATCGAAAAGTACAACGCGGCGATTTCGATGATCGGCAGTCAATCCCAGATTGACGGTGACACCGGTTTTCGTGGTGTTCTTGCCAATGACACCAGCTTTACGGGACTTCGATTCTCGATGCGGTCATCGGTCAGTCGCGGGGTAACCGGACAATCCCTTGGCGCTCCATCCTTTCTCGGCGACATCGGGATCAAGGTGAATAACGACGGCACCCTGGAGATCTCCGACCGCGACAAATTGATTGACGCGGTAAAGAAGGATTCCGGGGCGGTACAATCCTTCTTTGGAGGTGACGACGGCGTTGCCAAGCGTCTCGAAACCACGCTCGAATCCTTCGTCGGAAGCTCAGGTCTCATCAAGGCACGCAAAAACACAGTTGATGACCGAATCGACCGTCTGAACGACCGTATTACCGCGTTCGACGACCGAATGTCGCGTAGGGAGACGCAACTGCGCGCCGAGTACGCTCGACTCGAGCAGGCACTTTCACAATTCCAATCTCAACAGCAGTGGGTCTCCGCCGTCATTGGTGGATAGGACCAACTCCGGTAGGCACACTACTTGCTTGACCCGGGGAACTGCTTGATACGCGATGTCGCTCGACACAGTATATAGTATTACGATCGAGATGGCCGAATCATTAACGGCCGGTGACATCCAACTGTTTTACGATTTGCTTGAACAGCGACAGAATCTTCTGGACGCCCTTTCCCAGGCGACGACGACCTCCGATGACAAGGGTCGCCTGCTGCTCGAGAAGGTGGCGGAAATGGATTCTCAAGTTGAGGAGCACCTGATCCACCTTCGAGCCGAAAGCATCAAAAGCCTCGAAAGGATTCAGCTGCTTCGAGAGGCCGCCTCGGAATACAAACTGCAGGCTCCTCGTCCGACGATTCTTAAGAAGGGTCTCGTCGGATAACATCCGCAATTCGGATCAGTTTATCGGCAGCATTATTAACTACTTAGGTGCCGGTACAATGATCAATATTTCCCCGTCTGGCAGGCCAGATGTTTCGCGTTCCAATGATGTAAGCACTGCCCGGACAGCTTACCAGCAACAGTCGATCGGCCAGCGTCCATCCGACGCGACGCAGCGTGGCTCCGTTGATCGTGTTTCGATCTCGATGGAAGGGAGAGCCAAGGCGACGACGAACGAGTCCGAGGACATTGCCTTCGCACGACACGCACTGAAAGCCACTGGGCAACTTCCGGCCGAGCGACTTGCCACCGTTCGCGATCGACTAATGTCAGGTTTCTATTCGACGGACGAGGTTCGCAATTCGATTGCTGCTTCGCTGGCGGACGATCTGGCGCCGTCGGTGCTCTGAACGCGGCATCTCTTTCCGCGCGGATCCAGCTCGAGGCGGACATGACCGGGGACCCGTTAGTCGGACCGGCACCGAATCGGCCCGACTGGATGGAACTTAAGCCCGGCCTCCCGAATCGCCGCCGCGTGGCACAGTCGTTGTTCCCGCCGGCCACTACTAGTATTCAGATTATTTCAGAATTGAGATGTTGTCACGAAGCCAATCGTTCGGTGTACTCCGCAACGCGATGAGTGCCTATGCACTCCGACTGAAGGTGCTGGCAAACAACATTGCCAACGTCGACACTCCGGGCTTCCTTCGCTCGTCCGTGTCCTTCGAAGACAGACTCGCGAAGGCGCAGTCCAAGGGCGGCACGGAGCAGGCCCTGGATTCCATCAGGCCCGAAGTTCAGGGAGACAATGTTGCACCGTCCCTGGAAGAGGAGCTCCTCCTGCTGACTGAAACCCAGATGAAGAACCACGTGGCAACGCGTGCAATGCACGAGCACTTCGCCACAGCCCGGATGGCAATCACCGGACGAACGGCCTGATTCCACTTCCCTATCCATCGGATCTTACGGACGCCATGATATCAGAACACTTCTTCAAGGTGTTTCGTGTCGCATCGAAGGGCCTGAGTGCCCAGCGCACGATAATGGGCGCGGCAACCGAGAATCTTGCCAATGCCGGTACGACACTTACGCCCGAAGGCACACCCTACCGGGCGCAGCGCGCCGTTCAGACGCTTCCGGAGGGTCAGCGCAGTCCATTCAGGCGTACGCTTGCACGCCTGAGCACGCACATTTCGATGAACACAAATGATTCAAGGCACGAGACGCGCGAGGGACGATCGTTGAGCATCAACTCGCTACGACCGGAAGCAAACGCAGGACCGGGTGTCGAGCTCACTGAAAGTGATGCACAGCGCGTCGAGTACGACCCGACGCATCCACACGCGGATGCAAGTGGCTACGTCCGCTACCCGGACGTCAACGTCGTTGACGAAATGGCCAACCTTGTGTCAGCAAACCGGATGTACGAGGCGAACCTGGCGAGTGTACAGGCCATGACGCAACTCGTAAAGAGGACTATCGACATATGATACAGTTTCCGCGAATCGGTACGGCGGCAAGCCCGGCCAAACCTCTGCGCACTGTTCAGATAAAGCAAACGGGACCGCACACGTCGCACGCACAACCCGATGAGGCCGCACCGTCGGGAAAGCCGACGCGGCTGGCGCTGTACGCCCCGTCCAGGACTCAAGAACTGAATCCCGGTTCGGTTGGACGCCACATCGACCTGAAAGGATAGAGACAATACCATGAACGTAGCTCAGCTTCGCGCAGTCGGCCCCGGTGACAAGGGCAAACTGCTGCCGCAACCGGCGGGATCAGGCAGCGGATTCGGTGACACACTCGCCAACGCAGTTGACCGGGTTGACCAACTTCAGAAGAACGCGGAGACAACGCTCACCGACTTCATTGCCGGTAAGCACGACAACGTCCACGAGGTTGTCATTTCGATGAACGAGGCGCAGCTGGCCTTTCAGCTTTTAACGGAAACGCGCAACAAACTCCTTGATGGTTATCAGGAGCTGATGCGGATGCAAGTCTGATTCGGACTGACCCTACCCAATCAACGCAATGCAATCACTTCTCGAAGGCTTCCGACAGTTCGTATCCCGCTTGCCTGCCGGTCAGCGGGTCGCTATCGCCGCTGTATTTGTCGGTGGTCTCGGCATACTTGGCGGCGTCGCCTGGTGGGCCAGTCAGCCTGACTATGCCCTGCTATTCGGACGTCTCGCTCCGACCAGCGCTTCCCGCATTGTCGATGCACTACGTGACGACAACGTTAAGTACCAGCTGAAGGAGAACGGAACAGCCGTTTACGTCCCTCGCGAAAAGGTGTATGAACTCCGGCTGCAATTTGCGTCGGAAAACATCGCCTCGGACGCAACAACGGGCTATGAGCTGTTTGACCAGGGCTCGCTCGGCATGACAGACTTCATGCAGAAACTGAATCTCCGCCGCGCGCTCGAGGGCGAGCTTTCGCGGACAATTTCCAGTCTTCGTCAGGTCGAGGTCGCCCGTGTACACCTTGTCCTGCCAGAGCGGTCTCCATTCCGTCAGACTCAGTCCGAGCCGTCATCGTCGGTCGTCCTGAGGTTCGCCGGCGCGGACAGACTCAGCCCCGGGCAAATCGAGGGTATCGCGAGTCTTGTCGCAGGCGCGGTGGAGGGTCTCTCTGCAACCCGCGTGACGGTATTGGACACCGCCGGAAATATTCTGACCAGTCCGGGGGCATCAGAAGGAAGTCTCGCCCTCTCGACAAGCCAGCTTCGTATTACGAAGGAGGTCGAAGACCACCTCACCGAAAAGGGTCAGACAATGCTCGATCAATTTCTCGGGCCGGGCAACGCAATCGTGAGAGTGGCCGGTGAGCTGGACTTCTCAAAGTCGGTTTCGCAACGACAGTCCATTGACCCGGAAAGTGCGACCGTTATCAGCGAGGAACGTGTTGAGCAAGAGGAAGACACGGCAAACGGGACATCGATGCTTCGTAACTACGATGTGACCCGAACGAACGAGCGATCTGAAAGCGGTGCCTTTCGAATCGCCAATCTATCGGTGTCGCTGGTTGTGAACGAAAAGGTTCGACCGAACGAGGAAGACCCGGAAGGCGCGCCGATAGTGGAGGAATATTCAGCGGAAGAACTGGCTGAGCTTGAACAGGTCGTGAAGAACGCAGTCGGCTTTGACCAGTCGCGAGGCGACATCTTCGCGATACACCAACGGCAATTCGACACCTCGAGCCAGGACAACATTGCGAACGAATTTGCCGCCGCAGAAAGAAGTCGACAGTTCCAGGTAATCGGACGCTACGTAGTCATGATCCTTGCGATGCTCGTTGGACTCTGGTTCCTCCGAACGAGCCTCAACAAGGTTGCTTCGATGAACTTCCCCACCGCACCCGAAGCGCTTACTGCCGGGTCCAATGGAAACGGTGCGCCGCAGCTCACCGGCGGTGATCAGGCGGCCAGCCTGTCGAGTGGTCTCTCCCAGTCAAACGCGGCCGAACTGGCAGAGGCCGCAGACCTGTACAAAAGCAAGCTTTCCGCCGAAGCGCAGGCCAGACTGAAAGCCAAGAGTGTCATCTTCGACGAGATCGTCGCAGACATCGCTGAAAAGCCTGAACAGACGGCGGAACTCCTGCGCTCATGGCTGGCCGAGGACAAGAGTCGTGAGGCCTACGCACAGGCAGCCTGACCCTACTGATGCACATTACTCAACCAACGGCAATGGACGCTCCCAACACATCAGCAGCCGCGGCGAACGAACAACGACTTACAGGGACGACTAAGGCGGCCATTCTTTTGACTGCCGTCGGCGTTGATGTCGCCAGCCAGATTCTCAAGTCGTTGCCGGATCGCGACGTTGAGCGTATCTCCCTGGAGATTGCGCGGCTTAGAAACGTATCGAGTGAGTCCGTCGAGCGAGTCCTGCTCGAATATCGTGACGTGTCGTTGGCGCGAAACTTTCTTGCTGAAGGTGGCCCCGGCTTCGCCCAGAAGGCACTCCAGGCGGCACTCGGTCAGCAGCGGGCCGAGGATATCATGTTCAAGATTCAGGCCGCAACGGACACCTCGGCGTTTCACCTGCTACAGACCATCGACACTAATCGGGTTGCGGAATTTCTGCGTCACGAACATCCGCAAACCATCGCATTCATCCTCGCAAATCTCAGCCCACGCAAAGCAGCCGAAATAGCCGGTGAACTCGACGACAAAATCCAGGCGGAGGCCTTCTATCGCCTGGCCAATCTAGGCGAACTCGCTCCCGACGTAGTTGCTGAGTTTGAAGAAATCGTCAGGGAGCAACTGGGGCCTGTCTTGACGAAATCGGCAGTTACCAGCGGAGGTGTAAAGAAGGTCGCGGAGATCCTGAACAGCGTCAGTCGCTCAGCGGAAAAGGTAATCATGGAGTCGCTCACAGAGCGCAATTCCGAACTGGCGGCAAGTATCAAGAACCTGATGTTCGTGTTCGACGACCTCATCAATGCCAGCGACATCGACCTGCAGCGCCTGCTCGCTCAGGTCGACCAGAAGGACCTGGTCGTTGCCATGAAGGGCGCCTCAACCTCGCTGCAGGAGAAGATTCTCGGCAACGTGTCTGAACGCGCTGCGGGAATCATCAGCGAAGAACTCGAATTGATGGGGCCGGTTCGCGTTTCGGACGTGGAGGAGGCACAACGAAACGTCCTGGATGTCGCCAAGTCTCTCGAAGAGTCCGGGGAGATCACGCTCAATCCTGTACAAGAGCAGGTATTTGAATAATGTCTGTAGCAACTCCAGGAAGAACGAACGTGATCAAGCGGCGCGAAACGGGACGATTGCGCGGTACATCGCAGGTACGGCTCGACGACTGGCAGTCCGTTGCCATGGGGTCCGACGACGCCCAGAAGCAGTCGTCACCACATGCGAGTGATGTGATACCGATGGCCGACCACCACAAGGCGCTCACTGAACTGGAATCAAGGTTGCGATCCGAATTTGAAGCGTCGACTCTTGCAATTGAAGCCACGCATGCCGCCGAGCTTCGGAAATGCGAATCAGCGCTGCAAATTCAGTTGGATGCATCCAAACGCTCATTCACTACAGCGGTGAGTGCAGCCGAAGACGCGATCGAAACGGCCTTACGTTCGGGCGAGCCTGCGATGGCCGAACTGGCTTTGGCAGCCGCGGAAGCCATCGTCGGCGGCCCCGTGAGCACCGCGGATCTGGACCGTCTCCGACAATCGGTCGCCTGGGCAATAGAAGAACTCTCTACGAGCCCCGCGATTGATATCTATCTCAATCCATCAACGATGGACGCGATAAAGTCGTCGATAGACAACGAGATTGACTCACGAGTCGGAAGGATCCGTTGGCACGTACGACCGGAGTTGTCCGAAGCGGACTGGGTGGCATCAACATCGGAGACAAGTATAAGGCGCGTCCGATCCGAACTCATGCAACGGATTCAGAACATCGTCGGTGAGTCGGTAGCAACTCAGGCTGCACGTCTTGGAAGCGAGGTCTCCGATGTCGAACCATCCTCCACCGACGCTGAGTCTTCCGCGCGCGACGCACAGGATGTAAACACCGGTGATCGCGCCGAATGAACGCTACAATGAATCAGCGAACGCCACAAGGGGCCTGGGAAGGGATTGCGACTGCTGCGGCGGCCGTGCGACGAGTATCTCGCTCTGCCAATACGTTTGGCCGCGTGAGATCAGTTATCGGTCTTATCGTCGAGGCAAGTAGCATCGGAGCTGCTGTCGGCGAGCTTTGCTACATCTACGAAGGTTCGGAACCGAAGGGCCGGCGAGTTGCCGCCGAGGTTGTCGGTGTCCGCGACTCGACCACCCTCTTGATGCCGCTCGAATCAACGGCAGGTTTGAGGTCAGGAGGTCTCGTGGAGCGGTCCCTCCTGCCCCTGTCCGTCGGTGCAGGCGAAGCGCTGCTTGGCCGCGTCATCGATTCCAACGGCACGCCCCTCGATGGTCGAGGTCCACTCGATTTCAGCGCACGTGTTCCGGTTCATTCGGAACCGCCGGACGCACTTTCGCGAGCCATGATCGACTCCCCCCTTCGAACCGGCGTAAGGGCAATCGACGCTTTTACAACGCTCGGCAAGGGTCAACGGATTGGAATCTTTTCAGGAAGCGGTGTCGGAAAAAGTACGCTTCTCGGTATGATCGCACGAAATACGTCAGCCGATGTCAATGTGATCGCACTCATCGGCGAACGTTCGCGCGAAATCCAGGAGTTCATCGTGGACAACCTCGGCGAAGAGGGAATGCGACGCTCGGTGGTGGTGGCCGTCACGGGCGACCAGGCGGCAATGCGCCGTGTCAAAGGGGCGTCGGTGGCCTGCGCTATCGCGGAGTACTTTCGCGATCGCGGCAACGATGTACTGCTGATGATGGACTCGATCACGCGCGTCGCCATGGCCCAGAGAGAAATCGGACTCGCAGTAGGCGAACCGCCGACGACGCGTGGCTATACACCCAGCGTATTTGCCATGCTTCCGCGAATCCTGGAGCGAGCCGGCACGGCCGCGACCGGATCGATTACCGGCATCTATACAGTGCTCGTAGATGGCGACGACATGAATGAGCCCGTAGGTGACGCCGTCCGCGGTATCCTGGACGGACATATCGTGCTTTCTCGGGACCTCGCTCACGCATCCCACTTCCCCGCCATCGACGTTCTGAAGAGTGTCAGCCGGGTGGCGAAACGGGTTTGCAGCGACCATCATACGAACGAGCAGGCATCATTGCGACGACTGATGGCGGCCTACGCAGACGCGCAGGATCTTATTCGCATCGGCGCCTACGCCAAAGGATCCGATACAGACACTGACCTGGCAATCGCAGTACGAGACGACATCCGGCAGTTCCTCACTCAGGACGTGGACGAACTGGGACGTGATGAGGACTTTGATTCCCTGGTCCAGCAAGTCGAGGCAGCAAGGCGAAAGGCGACAGTTGAACGAAATACGGGCGTTCGAACCGCTCGCCAGAATTAGATAAGACACATTGAAACAGGCACCATTCAAATTTGAGCTTGAAAGCGTCTTGCGGATTCGTGCATCGGAAACGGAGCGGGCGCGGATCGTTGCTGAAACCGCCGCACGCCGAGTAGAGGAGCAGCAGGGCGCAATCGATCTGCTGGAAGCGACGCTCAATAAGTCCACCGCTGCCGCTTCGGAAAGCGGTGGCCCAGGGGCCCTTCAACGCCTTCGCCGTCGCAGCGCGCACGAATCTCAGATTCGAGCGGAGCTGGAACGCGCGGTCCGTATCCTACGCCGACTTGAATCCGAAAAGGATGAGGCGTTCGCGAAGGTGTTGGCGTGCCGGATGCGAGAAGAATCAATAGCAAAACTGAAAGAACAAGCGTACGACAAATATCGCCGTGAACTGGAGAAAGCAGAAATCAATCTCGCGGATGAGCTCACGCAGTTCGGGTTGGCGCGCGCACAGAAACGGTAGCAGTGATGGGTAAACTGGTATCAATACTCATGATCGTCCTTGGGCTTGTCGTCGGCTTTGCCGGAGCGTATCTGGCGATGCCGATCATTCGACCTGGCTACGTTGACGAGCTGCGCAGCCGGCTGGACAGTCTCGGCATGCCGCCGGACACGTCAATGGCAGTGGTTGACTCAGTGGCTTCTGTGTCGGCTCGTCCGGCGACTCCGGATACCATGTCGTCAATGTACGAGGAGCTTCAACGCGTTCGTAGACAGGCTGAAGCGCTCGCCAAGCAGAACGCACAATTGGCCAGCCGGATTGACTCGATCCTCGGCACGCAGTCCGACGTCAGTAAGCTCGCCGCCACACTTGGAGCCATGGAAGATCGTGACCTCGAGGACCTGGTCCAGACGCTGGACGAAAAGGTACTTATCGCGGTCTATACCCAGTCCAGCCGAAAAAATCAGGCGCGCCTGCTTAGTAAGATCCCGCCGGATAAGGCCGCTCGACTGATCAAAGCACTCTTTGACGAACGTCGGTCCCAACACTGATCGACCGCGCCTGCCATGTTCACGAACATCACCGACCTTTTTCGAAGTACGATAGCCGGCAACGCTACGCAGGGGCCGGTCAAGTCTGCGTTGCAGCGGGTCTTTTCGGGGATCCTTGGACGACAGCTTGCTCGTAACACCGCACTCAGCGGAAAGGAGATCGAATTCGCAGCTGTCGCGCCTCAGCAAACAGACCCGCGATCTGCTTCAGACACCCGCCATGAACCTTCTCCGGGAGCGTCGGCCAGTGAAAAGGCCGAACGCCCAACGACCGATCGCAACGAAAAGGCATCGTCGAACGAAGCATCTCTAGCAGCATACCTGCTGGGATCTCGAACCGCGGCCTCGCCGGATGACGCCGCTCAACGACTGCCGCACCGAGCAATCATGAATGATTCGCTCCAGACCGACGTCCAGGCCGAAGACGACGCGCCCGTCCGCTCTGATAACGCCGACACCACTTCCCTTTCGTCTCCCGATCATTCGGCAATTGAAGTCGATAGGCATCCAGCGCGAACGCGACCGATTCCACAACATCTCCCGAACGGTACTGGCAGGTCGACCCCACTCGGCGACCAGGCCGCGGGTAATGCGGTAGTCGGCAAAGCTGTCGAGCGTGGCATCGCCGAAGTAGGAATTGACCAGGAGTTGGCCCACCCCAACGACTGGCACAGCAACGAGGAGTTCGGCGTCGCGAATAGACTCGGCGCATATGTCGGTCGACGATCCGAACCGTTCGTCGGCGCGCGGCAAAATCAGCAAGGCCGTCCCGAATCGGCCGATGCAACGAACGGTACGCAAACTCGTCGACCCGCTGACGCACCCGATCCTGACCACGTGTCTCCGCGTAAACAGGTGTCTCCGCGCAAACAGGTGTCTCTGCGCGAACAGGTGTCTCTGCGCGAACAGGTGTCTCTGCGCGAACAGGTGACGACTTTTGCGCCGCGACCCGACAGCAAGGTGCCACCAATCAACACCGCGTTGACCGAAGAGGTCATCTTTACAGACGGTCGGCCAGAACCAGACGTTCCTCGGACTGACGGGACAGCACCACAGCGAACGCCACCGCCAGGGCGCTTCGAATCAACGAATCGGGTACTGTCGAAGTGGACCGAGGCCGGCGGCAGCAGCCTGGAATCAGGAAGTCGATCTCAGTCGCCGCACAACGCAGTGAGCCCGGAACCGACGGATGTCCGCACCCCATCCGCCGCGTCGCCGCGTGATTCGAGCGAACTGCCCGTACAGCGGCACGACGAGTCGAACTCGCAGGCACGGACGTCCCATCAAATCGTGACCAGCCAACCCGATAGACGGACGGGAGGAGTCACTCGGCCAACCGGCGAATCCCCCACTGCAACGGAAGTGGGTCAGGACGTATCACGCAGCACCTTCGACTCGCGGATCCGGTCCATCAGAATTGAACGGCAGCCCACTGCCCCACTAATCGTTGGTCAGGCGGAAGCGATAAGACCCCATCCGAATGGACCCGTAGCGTTATGGCCGAGCGAAAAGACCAGCGAGGAAAGCTTTCGTCACCTCGCCGACGGTCTGGCCGAGTGGCAGCGACGCGTTGCCGCACTGCCTCGCATTCCCGGGCGCGCTGCCGATTTAGCGCACACCACGGTCGATGGACAAGCTGCTCGACCGGGTGACGCGCGATTGCAGACAATGGACGAGCGGTTGCAGACGACGGACCCGCGATTGCAGACAATGGACGAGCCGTTGCAGACGATGGAGGCGCGGTTGCAGACGATGGACGCAGGAGTCGAATTCACGGAGGCGAAATCGGCGGTTGCAAAACCCGCGTTGTCGGTTGATCCACTGCAAACCGATGGTCGGCGCCTTCCGTCAAACGACTCGACGACGGCTCCCGGGAAAGGTATGGGCGTTGGCGAACAAGCTGACGTAACGACTGATGTGCCGGCAGAGGCGCCCACCGACGAATCCATTGAGGCATCCATTGAGGCATCCAGCGACGCACATTCTACGGACCGTCTGACGGACAAAACGACGCCGGAGAAGTTCATTCGGGCGAACTCGCCTCCATCGCCGGCGGCAGACAACCAGAACAAAATTGGAGAGCCCCTTGCAGCCGGTAACTCGACAAAAGTAGACGGGAAGGCTAAGAACGAGTTTGCGCAGGAGGCC
>JAGQWL010000104.1 GCA_020437385.1 Bacteroidota bacterium | reverse complement strand
GCCCTCGAACGCTACAGCCCCGGCGTCATGTACAAGGCGATGGACTTTTCGTCGCTGCCAACGGGAGCCCAGCGGCGCCTCCTCGAGAACGGCATCATCCTCTCCGGGCTTTTCGGCCTCCTCAGGCCGGATGACCTGATCCCGAACTATCGGTTGAAGATGGATGCTACACTGCCGGACGTCGGCAAGGTGTCGACCTTCTGGCGCGACTCGCTCAGCCCGCTGTTGGACCGGACCGTGAAGGACCGCGTCGTCTGGAACCTGTTGCCCGGCGCACACCAGGAAGCCTGGAACGACCAGCGGACCTACGAAGAGATGATTGTCGTCAAGTTCGTCGACGAGAAGAAAGGCAAACGGACAACCGTGACGCACGGTGTCAAACCGCTTCGGGGTAAGCTCGTCAACTTCATCGTGAGCGATATGGGTGATGATGTGGAAGCCCTGAACGAGTGGAAACACCCCGCGGGATACGTTCTTGATCCCGAGGCCTCTTCCTTCGACGAGGAACAGAAACTGCGGTCGCTTACCATGGTCCGCAAAGGTTGATTCTACGGGTCTGCGCAAGTGTTGATGGCGCGTGTATGGGCAATGGCGGATGGGGAATGCGGCCGGTCCTGTAGCGATCGCTCACGGCCTGTTGGAAACGGTGCATCGCAGGTTGGACGCGGCGCGTCGCAGGTTGCGAACGGCTTAACGCAGGTTACGAACGGCGCATCGCAAGGTACGTGATGCGCATAGTCTGACGTACAAAAATGAGCACACCGGTTGTTATCGGAATTGCGGGCGGGTCAGGCTCCGGGAAGTCGACCGTTCTGTCGACAATCGTCCGCTCGCTTGGCCGCCGCGATATCGCGATCCTGGATCACGACTCGTACTACCGGGATCTTTCGGATCTTCCAATCGCGGAACGTGAGCGATTCAATTTTGATCACCCCGACGCCCTCGAAACGCCGCTCCTCACCGAACACGTCGATGCCTTGCGGCGCGGCTTCGGCGTCCAGAAGCCCGTCTACGACTTTGCGTCCTACCGACGCCTCGACGAAACACTTCCCGTCGAGTCGAGACGCGTGATCATCGTCGAGGGGATCCTTGTACTCGCGGAGCCGGAACTCGTCCGCCGAATGGACATCAAGGTGTTTGTTGATGCCGATGCCGACGTTCGGTTGATGCGACGGATCCGCCGGGATCTGACGGAGCGGGGCCGCTCGATCGAGTCGATCCTCTCGCAGTACGAACGATCCGTTCGGCCGATGCATCTGCAATTCGTCGAGCCATCGAAACGAGAAGCGGATATCATCATCCCGCGCGGCGGACACAACAAGGTCGCAATCGACCTGATACTTGCGCGCATCCGTGCACTTCTTGGCGTGCGCGACGAAGTCGTTTCAATCTGATTCCGCTCTGCCCACCGACGCCTCGACGAGGTCCGCGATCCCGAGCAGAACGAGGTTGGTCTCGATCCGGTTGGCGGTGATCCCGCAATCGACAAGCAATTCGGCATCGCCGCCGGTCACTACCGTGAACGTCGATGCTTCCGGTTCGAGATCGGCCAACTCCTCTCGCACGCGGTCAATCATTCCGGAAACGGCGTCGACAAAGCCAAACACAATTCCAGATTGCAGCGCCGTGGCCGTCGACGTGCCGATCGCGCGTTCGGGCAGTTCGAGTTCCAGGTCGGGCAGGCGCGACGTTCCGCCAATCAACGCGTTCCGCATCGGCATCAAGCCGGGCGCGATGGGTCCGCCGATGTAAACGCCCGACGCTCTTACCACTTCGTAATTGACGGCGGTCCCCGCATCGACCACCACCACAGATCGGTCGTCCGAACCGAAACGGTTCCACGCAGCGGCGGCGGCGGCGAGACGATCCGCGCCCATGGTATCCGGCGTCGAATAGGCCATCGCGAAGGGCAAGGCCAAGGTCGCGTTCACTTCGGTCAGATCCGCGTCGGGAAAGGAACGGCGGAGTCGACGCAGCGCGTCCGGAACGACACAGGACACCCCGGTAGGCAAAACAAGTGGGTCGGCCTCGCCTTCCGAAAGGAAGTCCGTCCACAGGAAGGCCGGCCCGATGACCTCGCGCGTTGGCGCTGTTTTCCGCCATACGACAACACCGTCGGTGACCACCGCCGCCTTCGTTGTCGAATTCCCTATGTCGATCACGAGCACTTTCATCGTGCCGGTTCGTCCGGTTCGAAGTTGATTCCCGATATCTCGCCGGCCCAAAGTTCGCTCACGCGGCCATCTGATTCCAGGATCATGGCGCCGGAATCCGATACGCCCCGAAAATGACCGGAGACCCGATCGCCGGATGAATCACGCTGAAACGTGATCGGTCGATCAATTCCCAGCAGTCGCTTCCGGTATTCCGATAGGAGCCAGGCGTCGCCCGAATTGCCTACTGCCTGGAAACGTGTTGCCGCACCATCGAGTTCTTCGACGAGACGAGCAAGCAGATCGATGCGTTCTACCGGCAACGTTGTCTCCGCGTCAATCCAGGTTGGCGGGAATCGGCCTTCAGCCGAGAATTCTGTTCGGTGGACGTTCAGTCCGACCCCGATGATGGCGCGGGTGCCCGCCGACCCGCGTACGGATTCCGCCAGGATTCCGCCGCACTTCCGACCACCGATCAATAGGTCGTTCGGCCATTTGATCGTTGGCATGAGATCGCGGTAGACTGATTCGATTGATCGCGTAACCGCGACCGCGGCGGCAAGCGGGATAAGTGAGAGTTTCGCAGAAGCCGCATCCGGGATGTCCCAGATCATCGAGAGGAGTAGCGAACTTCCGGGTGTCGAATTCCATGTTCGCCCCAGGCGGCCGCGTCCCGCGGACTGGTGATCGGCCAGAACAAAACTACCCGCGTCCGCTCCATCGGCCGACCAGTCTCTGGCAACGCGATTCGTGGAGTCGGTAACATCGAATACGAGTGCCCGGCGACGAAGCCGTGACGGCAGCTGTTCGTGAAGTGACTGTTTGGAAGCGGGCGAGCTGCTCAAGCGGATGGACCTCGGTGATCTAATCGGTGGACCGTTCTGTAGTGCTGATTGGGCGGTTCGACCGCAGGTGAATCGGGAGATTCAGGCCCACAAAAGATATAGCAGCGCCGTCTCACGGTCACCCAGACAAGGTATGATTGTTGATGTATCGGTATACTTTCGAATCCAACGCGGCAGAAGGGGGATCGCCAGGGGTTGAACGGAACGACACTGAAATACGGTCTAATTTGTGGCATCCTCGCGGCGTTTGCGTGGTTGACGCCCGCGTCTGCGCAGCTCGTACCGCGGGTTACTTCCGTTCGTCCGCCGGCGTTGAGCGCTCAGCTTCATCGTGCCGAAATCGCGTACAAGTCTGGAGCCAGCCTGCTCGAGGCGAAGGTTCGCGTCGACAGGGTGCTGGATGAACTGCCGAACGACACGCAGGCGCTGAAGCTGCGGTCGAAGGTCTATGTCTCGATGGAACGGTACACGGAAGCCCTGGCGGACGCACGGCGCGCCGCGGCAGTGGACCCTGCCGATGGCGAGGCGCAGCTCCTCGTTTCGCTGAGCGCTCAGGGAG
>JAGQWL010000006.1 GCA_020437385.1 Bacteroidota bacterium | reverse complement strand
GCCATGATCGGCCTCGCCGACGCCCTTGTGCCGGCGCACGTCGGCCGCGTGCTGCTGCAAACGGTTGTGGTCGCCCCGCCCGAATGGGACCCGAACGCGGACGCCGTTCCGATCGAAAAGTCGAAGGCGGTGCTGCATGAGCTGCTTCGGGCGAGCGCCAACGCTGGTGTTCGTGCGGAAACACTGACGTCGATCGCCGAGCAGCCGATGGCGGAAATCAGCCGGGTCGCCGAACTGCACCAGTGTGGAACCGTACTGCTCGGCCTGAGCGAGATCTACGGCGAGAGTCGGGAATCGCCGCTCGAATCGCTGCTTTCCCTGCTGGATGCAAATGTTGTGGTGCTCCGTTCGAAGAAGGACTGGCGGATCGGCGACGCGAAACGGATACTCATTCCAGTTGGCGGCGGCGGCGATCAGCAACACCTTCGCGCGCTCCTGCTCGGCTCGCTGCAGCGAAAAGCCAAACGCGAAATAGCGTTTCTTCGCGTGCTGCCGACAGCGACATCGGCAGACGACGAACGAAAGGCGCGGAAGGCACTCCACAGGCTCGCCCAGGATGAAGTCCGCCACAAGTGCGATGCGGACGTCGTTCTCAGCGACGACCCCCTCAGCACCATCGTGGAGCGCGCCTCCAACGCGGATCTCGTCATCATGGGCGTACAGCGACAGGGGCGCAATCGAAAACTGTTCGGACAGTTCACGCGACAGTTCGCCCAGCGATCGGCGTGCCCAATGATCGTGATGAGCCGCAAAGGTTAATCGGGACGTGCGTGCCCGGGCTCAGGAACCCGAAGTCCGCGTGTCAACGAGGCGACGAACGGATTGCTCAAGGTCCGTCGCGTAGGATTCGTCGAGGCAGAACGCAACCACCTCGAACTGCTGCATACCCGCACGCTCGTCGAGGAAATGCACGTACGGTTCCCGGTTTGCGGATGACCAGAAGGACGTCAGCGCGGCTGCGCGAATCTGCGCCGTGCGTTCGGCGACGCTCTGCGTTGCGGGCAGTTCGATCTGAAACGTGTGGGCCCGTGCCGTTTGGGTCTGGTCCGTCGACGAGAGTGTCGAGCGTTCGAGCTGGCTGAACGGAATGCGCACGCGCGATCCGTCATCCGCGTCGAGTGCGACGGTTCGATACCCGATCTCAGTGACAAAGCCCGCAACCGATCCCGCCTGCATCCACCTGCCGACATGCAGGTAACCCCCTGAGCGCAGAACGATTCCGGCGACCAGATCGCGGAGGGCAAACCATCCGGCGCCGGCAAGAATGACGACAAGCGCAACGATCGTCCAGAACGGAGCGTCGTCGTACTGTGGCAGCAGAATCCGAACGCTCCAGACGATGAAGACGATGCCGGCCAGCGTTTCGACGACAGGCAGCACGCGGTTGAGCCGTGCGCGTTGTGCGTCGCCCAGCCGCACCACGTAAAGCGCCTTTCGAAGCACGAGCAGCACAACGAGAACCCCCGCGACAAGGAGAAACTGGGCAAAGTCTATGAACAGGGACCGCATCATCCGATCAGTCTGAGCTCCGCGAACTTGTTGGTGAGGTGCGGGCGAACAAACCGGTCGACAGCGACGATGCCGCCGTCTACACGGATCCACCCGAGCCGCTGCAGACCCTGCAGCTCGTGTTGCAGCAGCGCTTCGTCCAGGCCGCTCGACCGCCTCAGTCGCTCGAGCGAGATCGCACCATGCAACAACACGTGGACGGTGATCGCCTTCTGAATCGACGATGCGGATGCCACGACCGGGTCGAGGTCGACCGAACGAATGGCTCCAATCTCGAGCCCGTTGCCGGTGACCTTCTTGATCGAAGCGATCCACGCCTGCAGCGCCACACCGACATTCCCGCGCGAGATGTCGAACAGGTCCGTAAAGAGTCGGGCACTTCGCCATTCGGAAACCGCCTCCTCTACCTGACCGTCGACGATGTAATTCAGTCCGGCCGAGCGATGCCGCAGCGTAATGATCTCCTTGATCTGTTCGGCATTGGAAGGTCCGCGGGCGATCACGTCGAGGAACTGGCTCGTGATCGGATAGATGCGGTCGATGAGGCGGAGGGAATGCACGTTCGCATTCGCGAGGACGAAGCAGCGCCGGTCGAGGTCTGCAATGAGGTGGACGAGCCGTTCCAGCACGGCGGTTCCTCCCGGTGATCGTTCCCACCATTGCTCCAGGTCGTCGATGACGAGCGCGCATTCGGCAGGAAGCTGTCCGGCCCACGTCTCCATCGCGCCCTGCACTCCGAGTGCCCGCCGAATCCCAGCCACGAACGCGTCGACGTCGATCGACCCCCCGGCCGGCGGTCGCAGGTGAAAGACAGCGTTTCGCTTGAAGTGATTCCATGCGATGATCTGGCAGAGGGCCGTCTTGCCGGATCCACTTTCGCCGACGACCATCAATCCTCCGGGACGGCCGTTGCGCCAGCGCCCGACCGCCGTTTCACCGCGGCGGAGCTGCGCATCCGCACCCACCCAGAACTCTTCGGTGATGTTCGGAAAATCGAGAAAGAGCTGACGGTAGAACAGCGGTATCTCGTGGAGCACATCCGGATTCGGAGCGACCCTGTCGACGAGGTCAAGCGCCTTCTGTGTGAGCGATCCGAGATACGGATCGGACTCCTGGAACTGACGTGCCAGCAGTACACCTTCGCTCCGCCGATAGAGGAGTCGAACGAACTGGTCGCGAACAAAGCTGCGAACGTTCTGGCGCGCCCGTGCAACGCCCGACTGAATCTGCCGGCCGGTTTCGCCGCGCACGTACCGCTGCAGATCGCCTTCGGTACGCGTCAACGTATACTGGTTGAGTCGCTGCGAGGCCGCCTGAACCCTCGCGTTCATCAACTCGATGAGCGCTGTCGCGTCTGAGGTGAGCGTGTCCAGCAGCAACCGAATGCGATCCGTCCCCTTCGAAAGTACCGCTGCCCTCGCCTCGAGCGTCTGCGCATCTTCGGCGGCGGCGGTCGAATCGTCGCCCGGGTACGTGACAAGACGAAGGATGTCCTGCGCCGCATTGCTCGCTTTCTGAATGCGGACCGGCCACTTTGCCAGCTCTTCCTGTACCGGACCGAGCAGCTCCATCTTGACGGTGTAGTCGATCACGCGGCGTAGCGAAACGGTGATCTCGTTTGTGTCTTCAAGCGGATCGCGCACAACCGACTCGACCGTCGCTTCCGGCAACGTCCGAACGGATTCGGGCATTTCTTCGATCGCCGATCGCACGTCTGCGGCGAAAGAGTCGTACAGGCTGTCCGTTCCGAACGAAGCCTGAAACGCGTCGATGGTCCGAATGGGAACGTCCGCATCGACGGTAGCCAGGCTGTCCTCCTGAAGGCTTTGCAGAATGTCGTTGAGCGGCTTCAGGACGCCGTTCTGAATGGCGATTCCGACGTTTTCCTGATGGCGTTCTTCGATGGTGACGAGACGATTTCGGAATCCGATGAGCTGCACGCCAAGATGCAGTCGATTGAGCAGAAGTTGCTGGCACTCGGTCCAGCTTCCGGGAGCGCCGAGCAGTGTCGCCGCAACAGCATCCTGTTCGCTTCCGGATCGAAGACGCCGCGCGCCGCCTGCCACGAGTTCGTCCGCCACCTCCTGCATCAGGCGCCGGCTGTCGACTCGCAGGGTGTGGCCCACCACTCGCAGACGATCCGAGCTGCTCTCGATCACCGATTCAAGCTCGGATTCAATCCGCGCGAGCTCCTCACTGAGCGACTCGCCCTCGAACGAATCTGTTTCAACGCGCTCGGCTAACCGGGCAAGTGCATCGAACGCGTTTCGGATCTGCACGAGAATCGACTCGTATAGCTCCGACACCACACTCCCATGATTTCGCAGCGTTGACGTGACTTCACGGTAAAACGCGACATCGATTTTTGCTTCGAAGCGATCGCGAAACCTGGCGGTCCGTTCCGTTCGTGAAGCGAGTCGGCGCAGGGCAGATTCTCCATCCGTTCCCGTTGATGCGGCCAGTGACAGCTCCTCCGGAGTCTGCCGGATCAGGTTTCGAAGGCTGGAGCGGAGTTTCACGACGGCGGCCTCCAGCACCTTGTTCTCCAGCGGAAGCTGCTCTTCCTTGTAAGTGGCGACAATCTCCTGAGCCTGATGCGCGAGTACTGCCTGTGCCCGACCGATTGATCTGCGGGCGCGCGGGCGATCCTGTTTTTCGACTGTGCGAGCGAGCGAGGCGAACGTGCGCTTGATTGTGAGCTGGAACTCGCGTCCCATCTCGAGCGGCAGTTCGGATGCGGCCGCGAGCGACTGCAGGACAAACTCGTCCGATGCCTCCTGCAATCCTTTCGATGCGTTTTGAAGGGCCCAGCGGATCGTTTCGTCTGCTGGAAGTGCGAGCTCAGGGAGTGGCTCAAGGTCCGCAAGTTCTTCGGCCTCGGGCTCGGGGAGGCTCGCAGTCGTTTCGATCCCGACGGACAGCTCGTTGAAGAACGATGACGCGTCCACCAGAAGGGTTGTGCCGAGCTTCGACAGCAGGACAGACGTGTTCGCAACGTACGATTCCGCTGAGGAGTTGCTGACCGACGGCATTCCGACGATCGTGAGATCGGTGTTGCCGGACTCGTAGCCGATGATGTCCTGCGTTGGTTTCTTCGCGATCGAGTTGTTGACGACAACCGTCTGTGCGGTGATTCGATAGGCGTCGAGGATGCCATCCATCCGACTTTGGATCGCCTCGCTGAAGGCCGTGTCGCCTTCATTGATGACCAGCACGCGGATGGACACGCCGGTCCACTCGTACGAACCCGTGAGGAACCGCAGCAGCGCCAGTGTGAGCGAGATGTTGTTGTTCTCGCCGCGCCACCAGACGTCAATCGTTTTGCGCGCGCCGAATCCACGTTCCTTGTCGACCTTCAGCAGCAGGATGCTGAGGTCGAGCTCGACGAATCGTCGAAGCAGGCGTGTAAACCCTTCGGGATGTTCCTTGTGGGCGGCCCATCCGAGTATCACGGCATTCGGCTCGACGCCCGAGAATCCGTGGTACGCGGCGATCGATTCCATGGTATCGAACGGATCCGCCGAGGCGACCTTGCGCGAGAAGATCCCGGTCTCGACGCCGTCACTGTCGATGATCAACTCGCTCGAGCGCGGCTGCAGCCGGTCGACCTTCGCCTCTACCGAAAGGTCGAAGTTGGAGAGAAGGCCGCGTTTGTGCACGAGCCACGAACCGAACGCCAGCATGTGCTCCCGGGCGTGGCTGCCGGTCGAGAAGAGCAGGACGTTGGGTCGCCAGTTCCGTTCGTGGATCCGCTGCCTCGACAACCGCTGCAGCCCGGATCGCAGCACAGATGACCAGAACCCTTCCCACGTGTCGCCGGAGTCGAGCGTCAGCTCCTTTCGCTTCAGATAGAGGAAGACCATCCCAAGCAGAATCGTCGCGCCGATCATCGCGACGAAGTCGAGCTGGATCATCACAACAAAACAGGCAATCGTTCCGATCAGGCTGACGACCTTGGGAATCCGGAACTGCGGACGAAAGTCCGGGCTTGCCCAGCTCTCGATGAAGCAACTGAGGTTCAGGAATCCGTACGTCGTGATGAAGAACATCGACACGACACGCGCGATCACGTCGAGCTCGCCGATCAGAATGCCGGCTTCGGCAATCAGGAACGTGAGGATCAGCGCATGGCGTGGTTCATTCTCCTTTCCGTAACCCCGCGCGAAGAACGGATGCACGATCCGGTCGCTCGCCGTGGCCTGCAGAATGCGCGGCGCGCCGAGGATGCTCCCCAGCGCCGAGCTGATCGTCGCGCCCCAGATGCCCGCGACGACTGCCGGCGCAAAGAGCGAAATGTCCAGGAGGATCGTCGGATTGTTAACGAGCTGATTCGCGTCGACGGTGTAGTAGAAATACGTCGCGAGCCCGATGTAAACGACGAGACCAACGAGGATGGCCCAGATTGTACCCGTCGGGATGGATTTCTTCGGATCCTTCAGGTCCCCGGACATCGAAACCCCGGCCTCGAAGCCGGTTACCGCCGGAAAGAAGATGCCGAAGAGCACAATGAACGGGACCGCCTGCGGTATCGCGGCGGCCGGATCCGTGGACGGCGCAAAGTTGTGGTTGCCGAAGAAGATCGACAGCAGCGAAAGGACGATTGCCGCCAGGATGAAGAACTGAGTCTTGAGCGCCAGCGCCGTGCTGATGAGCGTAACGCCGGTCACGGTAAGCAGCGTGATGGTTCCAGCCAGGCGGATGTTGCTCTTGCTGATCTCCCAGCCCCAGTATCCGAGGAAACTCTCCGAAAAACCGATCACATACAGGCTGACGCTGAACGAAAGCCCGACGAAGAGAGCCAGCCCGAGCGTGCCGCCAATCGGCAGTCCGATGCTGCGCGACAACATGAAGTACGTGCCGCCGGCCTGCACCTTTTTGTCTGTCGCGATCGAGGCAACGCTGAGTCCCGTCGCCACGGAGATGATGTGCGCAACAACGATGATGGCAATTGTTGTCCACAACCCCGCCTGGCCGACGATTGTCGGCAGACGCAGGTACATGATCACGCCGAGGATCGTCAGGATCGACGGCGTGAAGACGCCCGCGAAGGTTCCGAATTTCTTTGCTCCGGCCATATTCTGGGTCCGACACCGTGGGCACGCGGCGGACGCAACAGAACGTCCATGATCGGCGCGCGCGGATGGCACAATTCTCCTCCAGATTATACGCCTGCGGAGAACCGACTCCAAGATCGAGTCGCCACCATCAATCGTGCGCCCGTTTCGCGTTGGATAACGCACGGGAGCAGCTCAAGCGGATACGCGGACGAGCGGACAAGCGGACGAAAGCACCCAGAATGAACCGGCAGGAGCGCGCGTGGAGCCTAACCGGTCGCGCACGGAGCCTGACCGGACGCGCGTGGAGCCTGACCGGACGCGCACCGAGCCTGCTTCACCCCCCCGGCGTTTAGGCGGCGGT
>JAGQWL010000005.1 GCA_020437385.1 Bacteroidota bacterium | reverse complement strand
TCTTGAAATCGCGAGCGAAGCGTCGCCGGTAATGTTGTGCATCGGGCCGCGACAGCGGCCGATCAACATCGTGAGAAAGGACCAACGCGGATCGACAATCGTCCGGCCACAGGGGGATACACTGAATCCGCGTCTCCCAGCGCGTCCGGATCATCGCTTGAAACAGGCGGACATATTCGGAGGCAATGGGTCGCTGGAAGAGGCGTCGGATTTCCGGTGTTGCCTCGCCGAGCATCGGAACGCCGAATGCATTTCTGGGCAGATCACTCTCGAGGCGGCCACTCAGAACCGTCCAAAGCCCGAGAAAAAGATCTCCGGGAAACACTGCGTCCGGATCCGTTGCAAGCCGTCCGAACCACGGAGTATGATCGAGCTCGGAAAGTGACGCCGCACCGCCCCACGATCCAAAGTCTGCCGGGATCCACGGCGTGTCCCGATGGTCCGGGCGGTGCGCCGAATAGCAGATGTCGCCGTCGGCGATCGCAGCGATTCGAAGTTGAACACCGACACCTTCTCCAAGAACCCGCAGCGTGTAGCCGAGGGCGGGACGGATTTCTTCCGGACAGTCTGTGCCAATTCTCAGCATGGTCCCGTACTTCAGCCACTCAGTGGCGCGTCGGCCCAGAACGCGTTCAGAGCCTCTACGGTGAATGCGGCATCGAAGGCGTCAACCGCATACGAACGCAGGTCCGCATTCAGATCATTCGTCAGCGACCAGCAGCGGGACCAGATTCGTTCGGAGACGTGTCGTTGCACAACGTCCCGGGCAAAGCTGATCTCGCCGATGTCAATTACCACCACGGCGCCGTCCGAAGTCAGGCCATGATTAACCGTGAAGTTGAAAGAGGTTTCCGAAAACCCGTTGCGCCAGCAATCACGCGTGAGTCGGACGAACGCATCAAGGATTTCATGAGGGGAATCAGACAGCGAAAGCGCCTTTCCCAGCGGGACGACCTTGTCCTGCACAATTGTTCGGCCGCGTACTTCTGCGTTGGCGACGAGCTCCGGCTTGACGACGTGCGCTTTGAATTCCGCAACCGCGGCATCGCGCTCTCGGGCAATACGCCTGGCTTCTCGCCCGAGACCGAGCGGGTTCACGACGTTCTGCGGGCTGGACTTCGCCAGAATCCGGAGAATGTCCGAAATGGCGTTTGGCTTCTTGCGTACGCGTTCACCCTCCTGGTAGACGGTGAATTGAAGACCCTGCCCGATGATATTTGGACTTGATGATCCGATGACGTTGTGCGGCCTTTCGGCACAAAGCAGAACACACTCCATTCAAAGAAAAAGGGCCCCCGGAGATGCCCCGGGAGCCCTGTACCGCGTACGGGATTTGAACCCGTGTTACCGCCGTGAAAGGGCGGCGTCCTAAACCCCTAGACGAACGCGGCGGGTTTCTTGTGTGACCGTCTTTGGCGGCCGGAGGGTGACCGAGGGGATTTGAACCCCCGACCTCCAGGGCCACAACCTGGCGCTCTAACCGACTGAGCTACGGTCACCATGAGGTAGAACAGCAAAATACGGCACCCCGGTCGGTCTATCAACTCGCAACAGCAAAGACAGGAAGAAGTTTATTGCGGCTAGTTGATAATCGCGACCTTGCCATAGGCGGCACCTTCCCCGTTGGCACCGACGGCAACAACGACATAAACGCCCGAGGCCACGACGGCGCCCGATTCATCTCTACCGTCCCAGAGCGCCCGGCCACCACGGGCATCGAAGCGCCTGACGACGCGTCCGCCGCCGTCAACAATTGATATGGTCGTTTCCTCGACGAGCCCCTCGATGTTGATCTCAGGCGCAGAAATGACGCGCATGTCGACGGGGTTCGGAAAGACGAACAAATCGTCGGCGGACCGCACGGGCTCGATGGCAACGCCTCTCGTCGACACCATGCCTGCTGCAGTCGCTACATAAACGCGTCCGCTGGCAGGGTGGACCGAGATGTCGACTATCTGATCAGATGGAAGGGGCGCGTTATCCGTCGTGATCTGGAGCACCTCCTCAAATCCGCCCTCAACGGATTGTATGATTCGGATTCCCTCATCCGTTCCCACCCAGATTCGGTTTGCCGGGTCGACCGCGAGGCAGTTGACACGAAGGCCAAAGAGCAGAAAGATTCCTTCTGATCGATCCGCCCGCTGCGGCCAGATCGGCGTTGCGTTCGGATCCTCAGCGACAATACCCGTATTGACGAAGTAGGCGAGCCCCTCCTCTGTCCCGACCCACACGAGGCCGTCACGATCTTCTACAACAGACGTGACGATCACACTTGGTAGTCCCTGCCCACCGGCACCGACGGAACCGAAAAAACGAAAGGAGTCATCCGAATCATCGGCCGGCGTGCCCTTCGTGTCGAGCACCATCAATCCCCGAGTATTGGAAAAGGACGACT
>JAGQWL010000103.1 GCA_020437385.1 Bacteroidota bacterium | reverse complement strand
CAACAAGCTGAGTTGCGGCATCAACCAGGTTGCCGTCGAACTCATAGTGCGCGACGAGGCCGCGTTCGTCGGGTGAAGCCAGTGACAGGGTGCCGCTCGCGCGATTCAGGCCATTGTCTCGAATCGGGGGCGCGACAAATTGTGGCGCCGGATCCGCCACCTGGTCCTCGTGCCCGCCCGCCAAACGGTAGCCGGCATACGCGGACAGCGCAATGATGGCAAGAACTACCCATGTATCGCGTTTCATCGAACTCGTTGATTTGGATCCAGCCAGTCTATCTCGTATCGACCCGCAGGTAAAGGCACTATAGAGTGCGGTTCGCGATGTTTGATCGCGGAATCGATGAATCGTGGAATCGAGGAATCGTGGAATCGTCGAATCGTCGAATGAATCTTGGAATCTAAGAATCTTGGAGTCTAAGAAGTTTATGTGCTTGGGAATCTGTGACTGCGTCCGGTAGTGGCGTCGCGGTTCGAAGGCGAAGTCCTGTGAGTTCCCAAGGGTTACTGTTTTGCCGTGAGGAAACGGCTGTGGCTCGGGATGAAACTCCGTTGCCATTCTGATCACTGTTCACTGATGACTGCTCACTTCGCGAGCGAAGCGAGCGTCTTTCATTCTTTCATTCTTTCATTCCTTCATTCATTGATTCTATCTTTCTCCCACCAAACACCCGACCAAGAAATGGAACCAATGCGCCGATTCGTAGCACTAGCCCTGACCGTATCAGCTTTCAGCTTTTTTATCGGCTGCGAAGGCGCCGATGACGATGACGTGGCGCTGCCGCCGAAGCCCGAGCGCGAAGTGATCGCGACGGACAATGCGCCGGCTGCCATCGGTCCGTACTCGCAGGCGATCCGGTACGGCGACATGTTGTTTCTCGCCGGACAGATCGGCATCGATCCATCGACCGGAAAGCTCGTCGAAGGCGGCGTCGGCGCGGAGACGGCGCGTGCGCTCGACAACCTCGGCGCCGTTCTGGATGCCGCGGGCTTTTCGTTTGCGAATGTCGTTCAGGCCCAGGTGTTTCTGGCCGATCTCAATGACTACTCCGCGATGAACAGCGTGTACGCGGAATACTTTACAGACGGTCCGCCGGCTCGAGCCGCCGTGCAGGTCGCGCGTGTGCCGCGCGACGCTCGCGTGGAGATCATGCTCACGGCCGCCCGCTGACTTTCACTTTGCATTTAGGGGTTGCCGTCGCATGAAATACGATGTTGTCATCGTCGGTGGTGGAATTGTCGGGCTGGCAACGGCCTATCAGCTTTCCGAGCACTGGCCGGATAAGTCGATCGTGCTGCTCGAGAAGGAGGACCGCGTCGCGGCGCACCAGACCGGGCGCAACTCCGGCGTCATCCACTCGGGCATTTACTACAAGCCGGGTTCGCTGAAGGCGACAAACTGTTTCGCCGGACGCAAGGCGCTGATTGCATTCTGCCAGGAGCACGGCATCACACACGACGTGTGCGGCAAGGTGATCGTTGCTGTTACCGAGGACGAACGCGAGGGGCTTCACCGGATCTACGAGCGCGGCCAGGCGAACGGGGTCGCGTGCGAGAAGATCGGTCCGGAGCGGCTGCGCGAAT
>JAGQWL010000102.1 GCA_020437385.1 Bacteroidota bacterium | reverse complement strand
GGCGATCCTCTCCTTGGTAATACGAAGAAAGCTCTCCCAGAGCATCTCGGGCGATTCGCTTTCGTTCGAACTCGAATGTATTCGTCGTTTGTTCTGCAAATCGATCTTCGACAGCACTGAAATGCCTCGCGGCCATTAGATGACTGCCGAGTGCCTTTCGGCTGAGCCCTAACACGTAGTCACACTCCAAGAGTAGGTAATGACCGTAGCCGATTGAATCGCCGCTGTTCGCGCACGCATCACTAGCCACCCTTGCGGCGTCGGCCGCCATCCCGAGTCTCAAGTATAGGTCGGCGACAGCCAAATTCGCCATGAGGAATTGCTCTTCGCTCACGTCGTACAGCGAGAGCCTGTGCCGAGCCCTTCGGAGGAGTTCGAGGCTCTTGCGAGTATTCTGAAGACGCAGATACACCTTCGCGCCGAGTAGGTCGTTTTCAACCGATAGGCGGTGCAAAGACGTGTGCACGGAATCGAGAAGGACTCGAGCACTTTCGAAATAGTCGGCTGCGGAGTTGTACTCGCCGCGCCTAAACGCGAGCGAAGCAAGATTCATGTTTGAGTAAATTAAAAACTTATGTCCGGCGGGGAGAGATCTCTTGCGAATGTCAAGCGCGTGGGCAAGGAAGATTTGCGCGGTTTCGAGGTCTCCGTGATCCTCCACCATTGTGCCCAGGTTCCCGTATCCAATTGCGACTTGCGGATGATGTTGACCCAGACCTTGTTCGAATATTCCAATCGCGTCATGGTACTTCTCGATCCCTTCGGACAATAGTCCGATTGTGCCAAGTTCACGCGCGAGATTGGCAAGGGGGATTGCTAACTGCGGATGGTTGGGACGCAGCAATACCGAGCGAAGCTCGAATGACCTTTTGTACTGTGAAATTGCGTCATCATGCTCAAAACGTTCCGAATACGCGCTGCCAAGGGAGTTCAGGGAGCGGGATGTCTCGAATTGTCCCAGCCTTGAATCGGTGTACCAATTGATGGCAATCCTGAACTGTTCCTTGGCTCTGCTCGCCATCTGCTGCTCGTAGTACGCCCAGCCCAGTCCGTGGTATGCGCGGCCGACATCCGTACTGTCGATCGGTTCTTCGACCAATCGACGATCGACCAGATCTGAAAACAGCGTCGCTGCTTCCTCGTAACGCGACAGTCTGATCAGTGTCGTGCCGCGCTCCTGTAGCAGGTCATTCATAAGCGCGTTGTCCTGTATGCCTTCGTCCCGCGCAAGCGCAACCGTGGCATCCAGGAGAACGAGGGAGCTGTCGTACAGGCCCTTCTCTCGTAGCTGCACTGCCACGCCGTTCTGGGCGATAATGACGCCGCGCGAATCACCGAGTCGCTTGTATTCGATGGCGGCGAGGCGATAGAGCGAGTCGGCCTCGTCGTAATACGCGTCCCAGGCCTGCTGGTCCGCCTCGGCAAGAATCTCGTCTGCCGCCGGCCGAACAGCCGTTTCGCCGGAGGACGGGGTGCATCCGAACCAACAGGACGAACTGGCGACAGTAGCTGCGAGAAATAGATGCGCTACTTGGGACCATCTCACGGTTGACTTCATTCTTCTGACGCGTTTTGAGATCGAACAACCTGCTGAACGTATCGCCTCGAAACGCCGAGCTTCGAGGCCAGCGCCCCAACATTCGAGCCGTCGAACTCTTCGAGGATCACATGGTCCCGGTATTCCTTCTTCAACGTTCTGAGAGTCGGAACGTAGATCATGGCCCCGCCCCACATTTCGACCAGGTACTGTGCGACGTCCAGTCCGCAGTCGCAAGCAATTTCCCGCAGGTCTCCCGGAAGCCGTGCAGGATCGACGTCGTCCCAATTCAGTGATTTCATGGCTCTGCTCCTCTATGATTCTTGAGTTCTGTAAACCCGACGATCTGTGGCCGGTCTACTAATGGGAGTCAAGCCTGCTATAATGTAACGACTTCATTTTAACTTCATAATTGGCTCCCCGCCATTTCGCACTTCTGCGGTCGGATGGGCAGACAAATCGATTGCAAGCGCCTGCATTGCATCGGGTTGCGGTGAATTTTCCTCAAAATGTTTCCGGCCGATACTCCAAGTATCTACCGAAACCCCGCTATCCCCGATGTAACCATGCGCCGACTCCCACTTGCAGTCGTCGGTCTCATCTTGACGATTCTGCCCGCCTGCCAGCGTCCGCCTGTGGCAACGAACGTGTTGTTCGAGAAAGCTTACGGTCTCCAGATCACCGGCAATAAATCAGACGCCATCGCGCTGTACAAGCGGGCGGCACGGGCCGGACACGCCGGAGCCATGCTGGCACTCGGTATTCTCGACGACGGGGGGACCGTACGCACGAACCTGGTCCTCGCACTGACTGACTCCTCGCGTGGGCAATCACGATGGTTCCAGGATGCCGCGCCGGCGTTGGAAATCCTGGCGGCGTCCGGAAATGAAGAGGCCCGCATCATGCTCGCAATCATGCTCGAGAGAGGAATCGGCATACAGGCTAGCCCGTCACGTGCTGTTGGAATCCTCCAGGCGGCACCAAGAACTGCGTTGTCGGACTACTGGTTGGGCTGGCTCTTCGAGCGACGGGGCGAATACGAATCGGCCGCTGCGTTCTATCGCCGCGCTTCGCGCGACGGCGTACCGGCAGGATATACGGCCCTGGGGCTGATGCACATGAACGGAAGGGGAGTGCAGGCTTCGTTCGGAACGGGGATGGCCTTGTTACGCGTCGGGTATGACCGGGGTCACCTGTCCGCTGGGGATCTGTACTCATCCTACCTGACGTCCACCGAACAACAAGCGGCAATGGGCAACATCGAATCGCTTCGCCATCTGGACGAGTTCCGACGGGCCGGGCTGGACGAACTCACAGGTGTGCCGTTCTGATCACTGCCGGCTGTATCTGTCGCGCGTGAAATGCGGAAAGACGGCGGAATCGCTATATTATCAGGCTATATCGTTTCCGCAAACTGAAGGAACCCCCTTCAGTGCAATCGCCGTCCGGTCACCTTTCCGCTATGCCCTCGATGATCCGTTTTGCCGAGGCAAAAAACCTGATTCTCCCAGAAATCGAAGAGGAAATCCTCGATTCGTGGAAAGAGAATCACGTCTTCAGCAAGAGTCTCGACAAAGGGCCGAATGCCCCAACCTTCACCTTCTATGAAGGGCCGCCGACCGCGAACGGTAGGCCGGGCATCCATCATGTCATGGCGCGTACCATCAAGGATGCCTTCTGTCGCTACAAGACCATGAAAGGCTTCCGCGTACAGCGCAAGGGCGGATGGGATACACACGGCCTTCCGGTCGAGATTGAAGTCGAGAAAGAACTGGGACTCGTCGGCCGTGAGCAGGTCGCCGCGTACGGCATCGAAAAGTACAATGCTGCCTGCCGCGCCAGTGTTCTGAAGTACAAGGATCTCTGGGACTCACTCACCGTCCGCATGGCGTACTGGGTCGACCTTGACAACCCCTACGTCACGTTTCGAAACGAATACATCGAGTCGGTCTGGTGGCTCCTGAAGCAGATTTATGACAAGGGGCTCATCTACAAGGGGCACAAGATCCAATGGTACAGTCCCGGTTCCGGGACCGTGCTTTCCAGCCACGAGGTGTCACTCGGCTATAAGGACGTCCAGGATCCAAGCGTCTTCGTACGATTCCAGTCGCGAGATGACTCGGACACCTTTTTTCTTGCCTGGACCACCACGCCGTGGACGCTGATCTCCAATGTTGCCCTGGCGGTCGGCCCGTCGATTGATTACGTAAAGGTGAAGGTCCCCACAGACGACGGCGGGTTCGAGTATCTCATCCTCGCTGATGCCCGTCTCGGTGCTCTGAAGACAGAATACGACGTCGTCGAACGGATGAAGGGCAGTGAGCTTGTTGGCCGGACGTATGTGCCCCTCTACGACTATTTCCTCAACGATCCGGGAGTCGAGGCCGCGTGGCGCATCGTTTCGGCCGACTACGTTTCGACAGAGGACGGTACCGGAATCGTCCACACTGCGCCGGCTTTTGGAGCGGAGGACTACGAGTCGTCCGTGCGTTGGAATTTGCCGGTCGTCAATCCGGTACGATCCGATGGCCGGTTTTCTGAAGCCGCGCCCCTCGTAGCTGGACAGTGGTTCAAAGATGCCGACAAGACAGTCATCCGCGACCTTCGCGACCGCGGTCTCCTTCTTCGACAGGAGACGATCGTCCATAGCTACCCGCATGATTGGCGTAAGGGTACGCCGCTCATGAGTTATCCGGTGGAGAGCTGGTTTATCCGAACCACGGCGATCAAGGATCGACTCGTCCAACTTAACGACGAGATCAACTGGCAGCCAGCTTCCATCGGTACGGGACGCTTCGGCGAATGGCTTCGAAACAACGTCGATTGGGCGCTCAGCCGACGTCGATTCTGGGGGACCCCGCTACCTATCTGGGAATCAGATGTCGAAGGCTCGGAATACCGGGAAATCATTGGTTCGGTGGCCGAGCTGGCTGAAAAATGTGGCGGACTTCCAACCGATTTCGACCTGCATCGGCCGTTCATTGACGAGCTTACCTGGCCGAGTCCGGATGGCGGAACGATGCGTCGGGTCGAGGACCTGATTGATGTCTGGTTCGACTCCGGAGCGATGCCGTTCGCGCAATGGCACTATCCGTTTGAGAATGCTGAGACATTTGAAGCCAGCTTCCCTGCAGACTTCATTGCCGAGGGGGTTGATCAGACTCGAGGTTGGTTCTACACGCTTCATGCGATTGCGGCCCTCGTCCGCGATGACGTGGCCTACCGCAACGTCGTGGTCAACGGACTGGTCCTCGATGCCAACGGCGAAAAGATGTCCAAGTCCAAGGGAAATGCCGTTGATCCGTTCGACGTGATTTCGAGGAAGGGGGCGGATGTCGTTCGATGGTACATGATGTCGAACGCGCCGCCATGGGAGAATATTCGCTTTTCGGAGCGCGGGCTCGACGAGACGTTCCGAAAGTTCTTCTCCACGATCCACAACGTCTATTCGTTTTTTGCGACATACGCGAACATAGACGGATTCGACACCACGCCTCGCGTCCCGGTGAGCGAGCGACAGGAGCTGGACCGCTGGATCATCAGCCGAATGCACAGCACGGTCGCTGCGGTCGACGACGCCTATGCGACCTACAATCCAACCCGTGCAGCCCGGTACGTCGAGGAGTTTGTCGATGACCTTTCCAATTGGTACATCCGTCGCTCGCGAAGGCGATTCTGGAAAGAGGCCGATACGGGCAGTGGAAAGACGCAGGCTTATCAGACTGTTTTCGAATGCCTTGTTACCATCGCGCGCCTGTCTGCTCCGATTGCACCGATGTACAGCGACTGGTTGTACTCGAAATTGAAGCCGGCGTTGGAGGATGCGGCGGAATCGGTGCATACGGCAGCCTTCCCAACCGTTGAAGACGCCGAGCTCGACGAGGACTTGGAGCGTCGGATTCATCTTGCGCGATCGATTTCGTCGGCCGTTCTCGCCCTTCGGAATGCCAGCCAGATCAATGTCCGCCAGCCGTTGAGCAGAATACTCGTTGTGACGGGCAGGAACATTGCGAAAGCTGACGTCGATGCGGTCCGCGGGATGATTCTGGACGAGGTCAACGTGAAGTCCATAGAGTACGTTGATACTTCGAGCGGAGTTGTCAACAGAACAGCCAAAGCTAATTACCAGACCCTCGGTCGACGTCTTGGCAAACGAATGAAGGCTGCCGCTGCCGCAATTGCGGCGCTCGACGATCAACAGATCACTGGTTACATCGATTCAGGCCGAATCTCGCTCGATCTTGACGACGGTCCACTGGATCTGGGTGAGGGTGACATCGACATTGCCAGTTCTGGAGTGGACGGATGGCTGGTCCAGTCCGTCGAGGGCTCGACGGTTGCCTTGGACGCAACCCTTACTAAAGATCTCCTTCTGGAGGGTATTTCGCGCGAAATCGTCAACCGAATTCAGAATCTCCGCAAGCAGGCTGACTACGACGTTACCGACCGAATAAGGGTCGAATATGCGACGAGTGGCGTCATCCGTGAGTCACTCGGCGAGTACGCTGAAGTGGTCAGGAACGAGACGCTTGCTTTGGAGTTGCACCCTGCCGATGAACCAGCAGGTGACTTGGTGGAGTCGTTTGAGATAGAGGATCAGGTAATCACCATTGGTGTAAGGCGCACAAGTAATTAGCACCGTTTTTTCTGTCGTTGAACTAGTCAGGCTCCAGCTGGGAGCGTTGAACATGGCCAAGAAGCAGCCGGCGAGCAAAACTTCGAAATCGAAAGCCACGAAGTCGAAGGCCACCAAGGGCGGCTCGACCAAGTCGACCACAAAGACCAAAGCCGCAAAGAAAAAGGCGACTGCCAAGAAGGCGACTGCCAAGAAGGCCGCGAAGCCCAAAACTGCTTCCAAGGCGACCAAACCGAAGAAGAGCGCGGCTAGCAAGTCCCAGGCGAAGAAGGCAGCATCCAAATCGACTGCGTCCTCCAAGCGCTCCACCAGCAAAGCCGGCTCGAAGAAAACTGTGGCGAAGAAGACGGCTTCAAAGAAGACCGGTGCCCGAAAGACAACTTCGGCGAAGTCGGCGGTGAAGAAGTCGACGACTAAGAAGTCGACAACAAAGAAGTCGACGACAAAATCGGCGGCCAGGAAAGCTGCGCCGAAGAAGTCCGCGGCGACGAAGGCGGTCTCGACCAAGTCTCCAGCAAAGAAGGTCTCCGCCAAGAAGGCTGCCGTTAAGAAGACGTCCGCCGGGAAGGCTCCTGCGGCAAAGGCGCCGGGGAAGAAGGCGACCCGAAAGTCCGCGTCCAAGAAGTCGACCGGTCGTGCAACGAAGGGTAGTTCTGCGAGCGAAGCAAAGGCGACCAACGGTCAATCGCCGTCGACTCCAAAGCAGGACGCAACGAAGAAATCAGAAACACCAAAACCTGCGCGAAAGAAACGGCAAACTTCTGCAAGGAACCGTACGAAGTCGATACGCGCACAGGTTGAAGCAGCTTCACAGGAACCACGTTTGACAAAGACACCGTTTTCGGAATCTGAATTGGCGCACTTCAAGGCGCTTATTGAGGAGAAGCGCGCCTCGGCGATGGAGGACATTCGCTCATTGCGAGCCCAACTCGCCGATTCTCGGGAGCAGGCTGAAAATGATACGGCCTACAGCTACCACATGGCGGATGCCGGTACAGACGCGATGGAGCGCGAGAAGCTCTATCTCATGGTAGCCCGGCAGCAGCGTTACGTCGGCTATCTGGATCGTGCCCTCGCGCGTATCGCCGATAAGACGTACGGAATCTGTAAGATCACGGGACAGGCGATCTCGAAGGAACGCCTGGAGTCGGTTCCGCATACGCAGGTATCGATAGAGGCGAAGAAGGCACAGAAATAGCACGAACAACGGATCATCCCCGGAAACGGATAGACAACGCCAATACGGCCAGAAAGTTGGGAGAATAAATGCGCGTATTGTGGCTAAGCGTTGTGATCATCATCGTGGATCAGTTTTCAAAGTGGCTGGCGTTTACGCGCCTCAGACCACTGAATGAATCGATCCGCATTCTCGGTAACTGGTTCAAGTTTACCTACACTGAGAATCCCGGGATGGCGTTTGGTGTCGAGTTCGGATTCGGCCCGCCCTTTCTGGTGACGCTGTTCTCTATTATCGCCACCGTCGTAATCGTCGTCTACCTGTACAGCGTTCGCCGCGGTTATGCCCCGTACCGTGTGAGCCTTGCCCTCGTTATGGGTGGTGCGGTTGGAAACATTATCGATCGTGTCTTCTATGGTGCCATCCACTACAATTTGCCGCTCTTCCAGGGCCGCGTGGTGGATTTTATCCATCTCGATGTCTGGCGCGGTGCCTGGCCTGATTGGATTCCCGGGATTGGCGGACACGGTTTCGCCCTGTTTCCGATCGGCAACGTGGCGGACCTGGCGATCATCGCGGGCGTTGTCGGGATTCTCTTCTTCCAGAAGAGATTCCATCGGCACATGATGGCCGAACCATTGCCCGCCTCATCCTCCGACAATGCCCAGACGACCGGAGTAGTGGACCCGGCCGCCGAGGCTACCGGCGCCACCAATTAATCTAGTCGGTGATCATCGCGGCTGGCCGCGCTAACGTCCGAATTGGATGATCGATCAATCTCGAATCCGCAATTTCTGCATCATTGCTCACATCGACCACGGCAAGAGCACGCTGGCGGATCGATTGTTGGAGTACACAGGAACGTTGTCGAAGCGTGAGCTGCAGGACCAGGTGCTTGACAGCATGGATCTGGAGCGAGAGCGCGGCATCACGATCAAGAGCCACGCGATCCGGATGACCTACAGGGCAGCGGACGGCGTCGACTATATTCTGAACCTGATTGATACTCCTGGGCACGTAGACTTCACCTATGAGGTATCACGGGCGCTGGCGGCGTGCGAGGGGGCGGTCCTCGTTGTCGATGCCGCACAGGGTATCGAGGCGCAGACGCTGTCAAACCTGTATCTCGCGATGGAGCATGACCTGGAGATCATCCCGGTACTGAACAAGGTCGATCTCCCCTCGTCACGTCCCGACATCATCGCGCAGTCCATAGAGAACCTCATCGGTGAGCCCGCCGAAAATATCCTGCACATCAGTGCGAAGACGGGTGACGGTGTCCACAAGTTGCTGGAACAGATCGTCGCTCGCGTACCACCGCCCAAGGGTAACCGCGATTCGCCCCTCAAAGGACTGATCTTTGATTCGGTCTTTAACACGTATCGCGGCGCCGTCGCCTACGTCCGCATCTTCGATGGCACCTTGAAGAAAGGTGAGCGCACGATTTTCATGTCCAACGGCCGGGAATATGACGCGGAGGAAATTGGTGTGCTTCGTCTTGGCATGGAGCCAAGGGATGTGCTGTCCGCGGGTGAAGTCGGTTACGTAATCGGATCCGTTAAGGATGTTCGCGACACGCGCGTGGGAGATACGATTACCCACGCCCGGAAGCCGGCAGGGGAGCCGATCGCTGGTTTTCAGAACGCAAAGCCGATGGTTTTCAGCGGCGTCTATCCAACGAATTCGGACGATTTCGAAGACCTACGCTACTCGCTGGATCGACTTCAGCTGAACGATGCAGCGTTGCAGTACGAACCTGAGACGTCCGCGGCTCTGGGCTTCGGCTTTCGTGTTGGGTTTCTCGGTTTGTTGCACATGGAGATCGTCCAGGAACGGCTCGACCGAGAGTTCGGCCTGGACATTATCACCACGGTCCCGAACGTAAAGTACG
>JAGQWL010000101.1 GCA_020437385.1 Bacteroidota bacterium | reverse complement strand
GGTTTGAGTCCGCCTGCCTTCGCTCCCAGATCGAGCACGGGAGCACGTACCGGAGTTGCCCAGAGATCGCGATGATGCGATCCGAAAAGTACGGCCTTCAGTCCGCCTGCCGCGAGGCTCGGATCAATCGCCATCACAACTGTACTGTCTGCATAGTCCGTCGTTACCGCCGTGTCGGGGAGTTGCGGGTCCACGAGCTCACGAAACGCCCCATTAATTTCGTCGCGGAACAGCAGCTTGCCGGAGCGTCCGTTATCGACCGGCTTCCACATTTCCATCCAGACCGAACCGTCTTCGTAGATGTTGAGTACCGAATGTCCCCAGCCGCCGTGTGTGAATACGGCTTCACTTCCGGAGCTGACGGGATGCGGACGCGACCCCGATCCGCTGACGATATAGTGCTGCCCTGGTCCCGCTTCAAAGTATTGGAGGCTGTGATCGTGGCCGCTTGCGTAGATCAGATGTTCGTGACGTTCGAACAGCAGCTTCAGGGCGCGTCGCAGCGATCGGTAGCGTGGATGACCAAGATCCTGTCTGCCGCCGAGGAAGCGACGCGACGTCAGCGGGTAGACTGATCCCAGCAGCGGAAGCGGAATCCACAGTGCGGAGTTCAGCCGGCGAAGGGGAAAGAGGTGGTTCTTCAACGGGACGGCGCCGGCATGTTCACCCTCCGATTCGATCGGGTGATGGCCGACGAACACGAGGATTTCGTCGTCGCGTCGACGGATGATGTCTTCGATCTGAATCAGGAAATCCGCGTCCTCGTCGAGGTCATACTCCCCGGTGTCGCCGTACGGCTTGTTGCGCTTCTGCAGCCACCACTGCGTGTCTATCGGCACGACGAAGAGGCGGTCCGAAAGCTCGATCTCGACCGGGCCCGGAAACCCGTTATCGGGAAGGAAGGCGTCATAGCCGAGTCTCGATTCGATGTAGTCCGCCTCGCGACGGATTGCGTTCAGACCGTTCGGTCCCGCGTCATCCCAGTCGTGATTACCCGGTATAAACAACGCCCGCCCCGGAAACCGCGACAGCACATCGAGCTGGACGTCGATGCGTCGCTCGTCTTCTGCTCGTCCCGGATCGGTCGGCTCTCGAAGCCCGCAGCAGTAGATGTTGTCGCCGAGGAAAACAACCATATCGGTCGAGTCCGCCGCGGCAAGCTGGCTTTCCAGCAGGGTGAGCGCAGGATGGAGGGAATCGTCGGACGCGTATCCGGTGTCGCCGATGAGGAAGATCCGGTTCGTCAGGCTGTCATCGGGAGGCGGATGCAGGGATTGCCAGTCACGATAATCGGAATCGATGAGTGTGCCTGTCGTTGTACACGCCGGCGCGGCGATCGCCACGAACAGGAGCAGCACCGGCAGCCAGGATCTGGTTGTCAGTCGTCGTTTCGTGTTCACACCGCTCACTTCATGCTGTGGCGAAGGCCCTTGAGATTCTTGAACTGCGCCGCGAGGATTGGAGAGCCCTCTTCGCCGATTCGCAGCTGGTACAGGAGGTCGCGGATCTCCGCCTCGTCCCTGGGCCGAATCAGGTATTCAAGGGCGACGGCATCCTCGCGTGCCGGCTGTTCCTCTACCAGATGCCAGCGTTCCGCGTAATCCTCGATGGACTCTTCGACGACCTTGCGTCCATCTTCTGCCGATGCAGCGAATGCGATGAGGAGCACTTTGTATTTGTTCGAGCTGAGGAGCGCGTCGCCTCGGACGAATCGGGCGATCTTCTCGGCGTTCTCCCGGAGTCCGACGATCTGATCGTGCTTGAGGTCGTCGACCCATGGGCTTGCTCCGATCGCGACCGACATCCGTCGTTCACCGGGTACGAGCAGTTCTGCGAGGCGCATTGCGCCGGAACGTTCCGCATTCGCTGTAACGAGTGAGCCAATGTTGAACCGCCACAGCAGCAGTGCAACGAGGCAGAAGAAGAACGAAAGCACACCGGCCAGCATGAACGCGCCGGTACCCGCGGCGAGTCCGATGGCAATTGCCGCAAATGCGTAAACGGCATTCTTCAGGTCTTTCAGCGTCGTTCTGAAGCGGACGGCAGCGACGATGCCCGCGAGGGCGAAGGCGAGCGCGAGGTCGCCGCGTACGACGCGAACGACGGCAGCGACGACGATCGGCAGGAGGAACAGAACCTGAACGAAGGTACGTTCGAATCCTTCCTGCCTCTTGGTGACCATGTAGGTCCAGGCAATGGGGGCAACGAAGAGCAGACTTGCGATGAGGAGTGCAAACGCGACGAGGGCCTGACTTTCGCGCGAGTCGTTTCGGGCATAATTCGAAACGCTCAACGCGTCACCGAATGATTCGTAGCTGCCGCTTCCGGGCGCGGGCTGTCGGTAGACGGCCGACTGGATGTCGGGGAATACGTAAAACAGCGCGCTGAACCCGACGAGCAGGATCACCGCGTACGCGGCAGTGCGAACGATAGCAGAGGTGAAGAGGGTGCGTACGAATTCGGCCATCTACGCTGGAGCGAGTATTATCGATGAAGGGTTGTCGCGGATCAAGGCCGCACAACGCGGACAGAGTAGTCGAATACCCGCAAACTTTTTGTAGGAGAAGGTTGCTACGGATGTAGGAGAGGGGCGACCGGTTCGTTTGCGAAGTGAGTCCTTCGTTGGGCAAACGGTAGTGGGTAGATGAAGTTGTCAGAGGTCAGTTGTCAGTTGTCAGTCCGGGTGGCGCCGTCAGTCGGAGATTCTGAGATTCTCAGACTCTCAGATTCCTAGACTTTCCTAGCTTCCTTTCCAAGAGGGCCACGATTCTACGAATCCACGATTCACGATTCGTCAAAGTACGTTGCCGCGATCGCAGAGCGGTACCATGGCTACATGACCGGGTAGTGCCACGATCCCCCTTGCTTCGGAAACTGAGTGCGAATCAGTTTGTCGAGGTACATGTGGATCACAAGGGTGAAGGTGCAATAGCTATCCTGGGCATTGTTTTCGCTTTCGGCGCGGCTGGATGCGCGATGCAAATTCCGCTGAGTGAAACGGTAATGGTGGAGGAGCCGACGTATGGGCTTCATTTTTCCGGAGTCGGTCTGAGCTACAAGTCGGTGAGGCTTCCATCCTTTGATCGGGCATATGCTGAACCACTAGAGACTGCGGGACTTTCGGTGGCGAGCGGGATCCAGTTCGGAAACCGGGTTGGCTATGCGATCAGTTCGGGCGCTGCCATCGGGTCGGATATCACAGTAGCGATGAGTGATCGAGTTTTCGCTTCGGGTCTGCTTTCACTTGGTGGGGCTGAAGGCGTATTGCACGCAAAGGTCGTGACATCCGAATCGTTTGTGACCTCGATCGGTCTAGCTTACACCGCCGAGATCCACTCGCTGTATGACCGCAGCCTTGGTCCGTTTGACGTATTTCCGGACACGACGATTGTCGACAAACGTATTGGGCCGGTAGTCAATCTCTTCGTTTTCGACAAGTCGGCGCGGGTGTACGGACGTATCCGCGCGACGATCGGATACTCGATGTCGACGCGTCATCTGGCCGGGACTGTTGGCGTGTCGATGGGAGTGAGGTGGTCGCGGGGGTCGCGCGAGCTGCGCTCGCGCGGAAACGAGGAAGATAAGAAGATAGGAAGGTAGGATTGGGCCGCGGTCATCCCGCGCCCCGGCGGTAAGACGAGCTACACCAATCACCCGCGGGAACTCATTGGGGCGTGTGATCGAGATCGTGCCGCTGAGAACTGACAACCCTTGACATTGAGCACGTTCATCCTACGCCTCGGCGAAAGAACGGGTCTCGGCAATTCACGCGGGACCTCATTGCAAGAAATCCACGATTCTACGAATCCACGATTCTACGAATCCACGATTCGTCAAGCCACGTTTCAACGTCTCAACGTATCCACGTTTCCTCCGGGACCTGCGAGATAGCCACGGCTCGGATGAACATTTCGCGCGCGTTGCGTTCTCGCAACACGACCTGTCGATGTTGCATTCGGGCAACACGATTGTCGAAGAACAAGAGAAGTTGTTGTGCGAGAGGTTATGCCTTTCGTCCGTGATGTGTCTTTGTAAGTTTTCCCTCTTCGCATCGCCGACAAAAGTTTTCAACATGCTTGCAGGGGGCGGCTGCATTTGGTTATCGTCATCGCGAAAAGTTCAGGTATCGTTTTGATACCGCTGCTTCCGAACAAGCGATTGACGTTGCCGATGCACTTCAAAGTTCACCACTGCTCGCGCAGATCGCTGGGTTGTGCGACCCGCACGTCGTGCGATTTAGAACAACATTCTGTTGGTCATTGCGACCGGCACATCGATTGCAGATCCAATTTGCTTTCGGCAACGCGGGGTATCGGCCGATACCTGATGTTGCTGGTTCTCGTGTTCAGTCCGGTATTCTGGTCAACAGTGTCTGCTCAAGTTGTCATCAGGGAAAAGGTCGAGGTGCAGGCGCCGAATCCGGAGCCGTTGGCTGCCGTGCAGGTCGCCGTCCTGGGTTGCCGTTCGTCGACTGCGGCGTTGCGCGCGGAGCCGTGCCGCCGGAGTTGACCCGGTACCTTGATGCCGTTGGCGGTCCGAACCGTCTCATTGTCAAGCGGGACGGGATTCTGCGGATCGAGTCGATTGGCGGGTTCGCCGAGTTTGTTCGACCGAATGGACCGTCGACTGATCCAACCGTTGAAAAGCCGATCAACGGAATCGTCACGATCACGAACGACGCAGGAGAGGTTGTCGCGGTGATAGATCTCAGTTCTCTTCCCCGAACGGATGCCCGCAACCGGTCCTACTCCTGCCAGACGAGCGGACCGATCTACTACGTCACGCGCAATACGTTCGGACAGGCGACGCGAATCGATGTTGCAGTCAACGCGGGCATTTACGACGTGACGTTCACATGCTCGAATTGCACGCAGGAGGGCTCTGCCGTGACTGAGGCCTTCTTCGCGCCCGACACGTACACCGACGCCTCTGGGCGCGAGCACGAACAGTTCATCATGCGCCACCGTTGCGCGGCAAGTGCGGGCGTGTCGTATTGCTTCTGCCACACCGAGAACACGGATATGGCGACGATGAACACGACGATCCGATTCTCTTTCGATCCGCACCTGCCAGATGATGCCCGGTTTCTGACGTCGGTGGCCGGACCGCTCACAAGAGGAGACAGTACGCAGGTCGGGCTTTCTGTGTCGAGTATTCGGCAGACGCCTCAGCTTACAGACGACACGCTTGCTGTAACGTTGCCGCCCGATGAGCTGATGGACTTGCTTGTGACGGGGCCGGCGTATTTCTCCCTGGCGGGCACAAGGTCTCAGACACTTTCGGATGTTCCGTACTCAGAGATCGATGCGGGGAATGTCTGGCTGGTGGCTGGAGAACTGGCATCGCCGTCCGCACCGATGGGCAAGTTGATGAGTGCCGGCGAATCCAGCGCCACTTCGACCCTGGCGTCGCTGTCATTGTCCGGGTGCGGGTTTGCGGCCAGCGCGGATGTTGAGGTGGACG
>JAGQWL010000100.1 GCA_020437385.1 Bacteroidota bacterium | reverse complement strand
TCGTGCGGCACACCCGGCGGGAAAGCTGTAACGCGTAGCAGCGTCGCCGTCGATCACTCGGCGTGAGTCAGGACGTTGCCAACATCAACCTGCGACAGCGTCGGGTTGTCGACGCGTTCATCGACCTCGATCCGGCCGTCTCGCAGCCTCACAATTCGGCGGGCGTGGTGCGCGATGTCCTCTTCGTGCGTAACGACCAGAAGAGTATTGCCCTGCCGATAGAGGGCTTCGAAAAGCAGCATGATTTCTTCGCCGGTCTTCGAATCCAGATTACCCGTAGGCTCGTCAGCCAGGAGGATCGATGGTCTGTTCACGAGCGCACGTGCGACGGCAACTCGCTGCCGCTGACCACCGGACAGTTCGTTCGGTTTATGCCCGACGCGATTTCCCAGGCCCACGTTCTGAAGCGCCTCCTGGGCAAGCTCCAGCCGTCGTGACCTTCGGATCCCAGCATACACAAGCGGAAGCTCCACATTGTGCAGGCAGTTGATTCGCGGCAGCAGATTGAACGTCTGGAAGACGAAGCCAATCTCCTTGTTCCGAATCTGAGCCAGCTCATTGTCAGTCAGCTCACTGACGCTCTGGCCATTGAGGATATACTCTCCCGAGGACGGCGTGTCGAGACATCCGATGATGTTCATCAGCGTCGACTTTCCGGATCCGGACGGGCCCATGATCGCAATGTATTCGTTGGGTAGAACCTGCAGATCAGCGCCATCGAGTGCGCGTACCTGCTGGTCGCCCATCTGATACACCTTGTGGATTTCCCGAAGTATGATCAGCGGTTCCTGTTGCATGGGGTCCTGAGAAGCGTAGTAATTAGAATGTTGACCGGCCAGAGGCTGCTGCGACGGCGGAACTAGCGCCCACCAAATTCGCCGCCCTTCTTCTCCTTGATGTCCTGATCGTCACGTAGCGTTCGCGAGACGACCCGGTACGGACCGATGATGACGCGTTCGTTGCCTTCGAGCCCCTTCGTAATCTGAACGTGTGTATCGTCCGAGATGCCCGTCTCTACTTCAACCATCTTTGCCTTGCCGTCCGCTCCAACAAAAACGACTTTCCGGAGATCTTCTTTCGGCATGTCTTCGTCGGACGCCGTCGAGTCCGGTGCCATTTCGTCTGAGGCTCCTTCTTCGTCATTCTTCCCGGCACGGCGCGCCTTCTCCTTCATGACCTGAACGAAGTCCCGAACCGTGACGGCCTGGATGGGTACGGCAATCGCGCCATCAACCGTGTTTGTGTAGACATCGACCGTGCCACTCATTCCGGGTCGGAACCGCGGAGGACCCTGCTGTTCAGACGGAAGCTCGGAAGAAGCCACGTTGCGCATGCCGGCGACATCCGCATCCACATTGTGTGGATCCAGCACGCGAATCTTCACGGGGAAGTTGGTGACCTGTTCCTGCGAACCCGCCGCCGATACGCGCGCGGAGTTTGCAATTTCAGTGACCACGCCGCGGAACGTTCGATCCGGATAGGCATCGATCTCGATCGCCGCGCTGTCGCCGAGTGACACATTCACGACGTCGTTCTCATTGACGTCGACCTCCATTTCCATCTGGTCGAGACGCGCAATCCGCATCATCTCGGTACCCTGCATCTGGCTCGTACCGACAACGCGTTCACCTGCCTCGACATCGAGCTTGCTGACGGTGCCGGTCATTGGCGCATAGATCGTCGTCTTGTTCAGTCGATCCCGCGACTCCTTGAGCTGCGCCTCGGCGCTCTGCACCGAATACTTGGCAGCCTCGTAGGCGGCCTCCTGAACGTCGTACTGCGTACGCGCCCGCTGCACCTCGCTCTCGGCGATCGCGCCTGCCTTGTATAACCCCTCCTGCCGATCCATCTCGAGCTTGGCATTCAGGAAGTCTGCCTTCCGCTGCGCCTCGGCAGCTTTCGCCTGAAGGACGCCCGCCTGCGAACGTTCGACCTGCGCAAGGTAGTCCTGCTGCTGAATCCGGACGAGAAGGTCACCCTTCTCAACGTGATCGCCCTCGGCAACCCTGAGTTCGATGATTTCACCCGAAACGTCCGGCGAGATCTTCACCTCGGTCTCCGGCTGGACCTTGCCTGACGACGTCACGACCTGCGTGATCGAACGGATCTCGGCATCAGCCATCTCAACCTCGACGCTGTTGTCCTTCGGTCCGATCACGCCCATCTTGCTGAGCACGATCGCGCCGACAAACAGGATCGCGAACAGGATCCCGATGATCCAGATCATTTTGTTCGAGGACTTCTTGCGTGCCTTCTTTGCCATCTGGGATTAGTACCGTTGTGAAACAACTCTGAGTAAGCCGACCCCTCGCCTAGAATACCGAAGCGTTCGGATCGAGTATGCCGATATAGTAGTCAAGCAGCCGGGACTGGAAGACGAACTGGAAGATCACCTGCGCCCGATTGGAAGCTGCACGAACGTAGTTGGCCCGGGCGTTCGTCAGTTCGACGAGCGTCGAGGCACCAACGTTGTAGCGCTCCTGCTCAACTTCCTGCGCCTGCTGGGCCGCCGCGAGCTGAATCTGCGAGACCTCAAGCTGCTTCGCCAGCGACGTGTAATCCGAATACGCCTGGCGCACCTCGAGCAGAACGCTCTGTTCGTAGTTCTGAAGATCGAGCTGCTGATTGACGAAGTTGATCTCGGACCGCTGAATGGTCGTCCGAGTGTTCAACCGATTGAAGATCGGCACATTCAACGACAGACGAACGGACTGCGAGCGGTTATTCTTGAGCTGCCCGCTGAAGTCGTCCTGGCGCTGGCTCGAGTACGACGTTCCATAGTTGCCGGACAGGTTCAACGTCGGATATCGATTGGACTTGGCGATTCGGATACCCTGCTGTGCCGCGTCAAGGGACGCGCTGAGGGCCTGCAGGTCCGCTCGATTTTCGAGCGCCGTACGCAGGATTTCTTCTAGGTTGTACGACGTCACGTCGAGATCAAGCTCGTCCGCCTTTGGAGCGTCGAACTCGTACTCCTGAAACGGATCCAGCTCGAGCACCTGAATCAATCGAACTTTGGCAATGTCGAGCGCACGCTCGGCATCGACGAGACTCAGCTCGGACTGCGCCGCAGTCGCCTGCTGCTGGTAGAGATCGGAGATCGGACGGGCGCCGAGGCGCGTGAACTCCTCGATCTGCGTAAGCTGCTGTTGCTGCGCCTGCAGGTCTTCCTGTCGGATGCCGACCTGCTCCTGCGCAAGCAGGATCTGCAGATACGCTTCGACGACACGGAAGTAGACCGTCTGCTCCGCACGCTGCAGGTTCTGCTCATCCGCCATGTAGTTGTATCGGGCCTGACTCAACGCCGCGACATCTGAGAATCCGTTGAACAGGTTGACCGACGAGCTGATGCTGCCGCTTGCGTTGTCGCTCGATTCCGTAACCAGGCGGCCGGCAGTCTGGTCAAAGCTGAGACCCCAGTTTCGTCCGCCGCCCGCATTTGCGTTCAGGTTTGGAAGGAAGTTGGCCTTCGCGCTCTTCACATCGTTCTCCGACAGGACGAGCGAATTTTCGGACTTCTTCAGATCGATATTCTGATCCAGCGCGATTCGGATGGCATCTTCGAATGAGATCCGTTGTTGCGCCGATGCGGGCAGTGCGGCTCCGAAGAAGGCAAACAGAAGCACGAACGCCGCTGGACGCGTACTCTGCAGCGCCTGCGTGACTCGACGAACGTATCGATGTACTTGATTCATTACAGCTTGACAGATTGTGTGAAATGACTCCACAGTGGTGCCGTGGGAACGCGCCGTTTGCCGGTGCTCGTAGACGACACTTGCCTGGTGTTTGTTACATAGCACCCCGCAAAACATTCCGGTAACGAGCGTAGGCGCGCAGCATCAACGCCGGAAGCACAACTCGTCAGGACTCGAACTTCGTTTGGACGCGAACCGGCGCTGGGAGTGTACCAGCGGCCCGACTCGACCTGCCCGCCCGTTTTGCTCGCGAAATGTTGGAATACCGATCAATTGACGTGCGGAGCGGTCAGTTGATTCCCGTGGACCGCGATCACATCCGGCTCGGCGTGGGCCTCGAAAGCCAAACCTGTACAAACCTGCATCGGGCACGGTCAAGACGCGACGAAACAAGAAAGGACCAACCGGAAGTACCGCGGTGGTCCAGCGGAGGGAGAGGGATTCGAACCCTCGATACCCGCGAAGGTATGCCGGTTTTCAAGACCGGTGCATTCAACCGCTCTGCCATCCCTCCGCGGATAATTTACGGAATGCGGAGGATTGATCTAAGCGCTGGAATTATTCGAGCCGCCATTTGACCGGCAGCGACGGTTCGTCATCGGTTCCGAACGTTCGCCAGACCGTATCGCCGTCTGCATACTGAATTCGAGCGCGGCCATCCGCGACGATCGTTTCGGCAGTGCCGCGATCAAAGTCGATCAGCCACAACGTTGTCGTCGACGCATCCGCCCTGGCCCATCGCTTCCCACGCGCGGGGACACCGCAGGCGAATCACAGCGGAGAGGGAGGGATTCGAACCCTCGGTAAGGCTTACACCCTACGCAGGTTTAGCAAACCTGTGCCTTCAGCCACTCGGCCACCTCTCCCGCTCGGGCTCGCGCCCGAAAGGACACCCAATATACAACGGATCGGGAATACAACGATCGGCGGATTCTCGCCGCCGGAACTAACCTTCCAGTGCGTCCGCGCCGCTCGTGATCTCAATCAGCTCCTTCGTGATCGCATCCTGGCGTGCCCGGTTGTACTTGAGCTGCAGGTCCCGGATCAACTCGCCGGCGTTCGAGGTCGCGTTGTCCATCGCAACCATACGCGCACCCTGCTCCGACGCGTTGCTTTCAAGCAATACCCTCCAGAGCTGATAGTTCAGGTAACGAGGTACCAGTTCGTCGAGGATCGACTTCGGATCAGGCTCGAAGATGTAGTCGATGTTCCGATCGGGTGAAACGTCGACACGACTCTGTTCGTCGTGCTCCATCACCGGCGTCAGAAAATGTTCGGCCGGAATCGGAAGGAACGGCTCCACAATCCGGTTCTGCGAGATCGTGTTCTTGAACTCGTTGTAGATAACCTTTGCCTCGTCCCACTTCCCAGCCAGATAGCCCTCCACCACCTCGTCAACAACGCGGTGCGCCGTGCTGAACCCGAGCTTCTCGAACGCGCCCGAGAAGTTGCCGACGAGATTGTATCCACGCTTGGAGAAATGATCATGACCGCGCCGTCCGACGCAGATCAGGTACAGGTCGCCACTGTCACGATAGGCTGCGTACTCCTCGATCGTCTGCTCGGCCAGCTTGATCACATTGCTGTTGAACGCTCCTGCCAACCCACGATCCGCCGTGACGACAACCAGCACAACGGCCTTTGTTTCATCCCGCACGTCGAACAACGGATGTGCCGTCGGATCAATCTGCCCCTTCAGGTGCGAGATGATCTCACCAATCTTGAACGCATACGGCCGCGTCTTGAAGATGCGCTCCTGCGCCCGTCGCAGCTTCGCCGCCGAAACCATCTTCATGGCCCGCGTTACCTGCTGCGTATTCTTGACGGATGAGATCCGGGTGCGTATGTCGCGAAGGCTTGCCATTCAGGTGTATCCGTGGTTAGTCGTTCAGCAATCAACCTTCGGCGTAGAGATCCGCGAGATCCTTCGCTTCCTGATCCAGGGCCGCCACGACATCATCCGAAAGCGCGCCGTTGGTGGCAAGCGACTTCATGACGCCGTCGTGCTTCAGGTGCAACCTGTCAACAAGCTCTTTTTCGAATTCCTTGACCTTGTCGAGCGGAATTCGGTCGAGGTACCCGTTAGATGCCGCGTAGATGATCGCAACCTGATTCTCGACAGGCACCGGCTGATACTGTCCCTGCTTCAAAACCTCGACGAGCCGTTCACCACGGCGTAGCTGTCGCTGCGTCGCCGCGTCGAGGTCGGATCCGAACTTGGAGAACGCCTCGAGCTCGCGGTACTGAGCGAGGTCGAGTCGCAGCGTGCCGGAGACCTTCTTCATCGCCTTGATCTGGGCATTACCACCCACACGAGACACGGAAATACCAACGTTGATGGCCGGTCGAACACCCGCGTTGAAGAGGTTCGATTCCAGGTAGATCTGGCCGTCCGTAATGGAGATCACGTTCGTCGGAATGTACGCCGAGACGTCGCCGGCCTGCGTTTCGATAACCGGCAGCGCCGTCAACGAACCACCGCCCTTGACCATGCCCTGAATCGAGTCAGGAACGTTGTTCATGTTCTTCGCAACGTTGTCCGACGCGTTGATCTTGGCCGCACGCTCGAGCAGGCGGGAGTGCAGATAGAAGACGTCTCCGGGGTACGCTTCGCGTCCGGGCGGGCGACGAAGGAGGAGCGAAACTTCGCGGTAGGCAACGGCCTGCTTTGAAAGATCATCGTAAATCACCAGCGCGTGTCGGCCGGTGTCGCGGAAGAACTCTCCAATACAGGCACCGGCAAATGGAGCGATGTACTGGATCGTGGCGGGTGCAGAGGCAGGCGCGTTCACGATGACGGTGTATTCCATCGCACCGGCTTCCTCCAGGGAAGCCTTGACCTGCGCAATCGTCGAGTTCTTCTGACCGATCCCGACGTAGATGCAGTACACAGGCTTGTCGGTGTTCTGCGTGTCCTTCTGGTTGATAATCGTGTCAATCAGAACAGCCGTCTTACCAGTCTGGCGGTCACCGATGACGAGCTCTCGTTGACCACGGCCGATCGGGATCATCGAGTCGATCGCCTTGATCCCCGTCTGCAGCGGCTCGGTTACCGGCTGTCGGTAGATAACGCCGGGCGCCTTGCGCTCGATCGGCATCTCGTAGGTGTCGCCAAGAATCGGCCCCTGTCCGTCAAGCGGATTCCCGAGCGGATCGATAACGCGACCGACCATGCCGTCGCCGACACGAATCGAGGCGATTCGTTTCGTACGGCGAACCTCGTCGCCTTCCAGCACGGACTCGGCGTTCCCGAAGAGCACAACACCGACGTTGTCTTCTTCGAGGTTCAGCACCATCCCCGTAGCGCCCCGCTCGGGGAACTCCACGAGCTCCCCTGCCTCAACGCTCGAGAGTCCGTACACGCGTGCAATCCCGTCGCCGACCTGCAGCACGGTACCAACTTCGTAAACATCGGTGCCGGCCTCAAAACCACCGAGCTCCTGCTTCAGGACGGCGGTGACCTCATCCGGTCGAATTGAACTTGACATTATCTAACCTGGTGCTTTGCTGAATTCTTTCTGGTTGTTCCCTGGTTGTCAGCGGATTCGCTCCCGACTAATTCTTCCTGACATTGTCGAGACCGAACTGTTCGCGCAGGTGCGCGAGCGAGTTCTGAATGCTTCCGTCGAAGACCATGTCGCCAACGCGCACGACGAGTCCGCCGAGGAGCGCATCATCCTTCTTGACCTTCAAGCGGATTCGCTTGCCTGTCTTCTGCTCGAGCGCAGTCTTGAGCCGCGCCTCGTCCTCAGGAGACAGCGCGACTGCAGCCCGCGCGGTCGCCTCGATGATACCCTCCTGCTCGTCACGCAATGTCCGGTAGGCGCTTGCGATAGCCGGAAGGGTATGCTCGCGACCCTTGTCGACGAGCAGGTCGAGGAACTGCCGCGTGAGCGGATTCACCTTCGGACCGAAGAGCCTGCTCACGATGCTCTTCTTCTTCACTCGTGAGACGATCGGGCTTGAGAACACGTTTCGCAGATCACGAGAATCCGCGAGTGTATCTGCGAGCAGCGTCATGTCCGAGTCGATGTCGGTCAGCGTGCCGCTCTTCCGGCCGAGTTCGTACAGGGCGCCCGCGTATCTACGGGCTACGGCGTGGTCGCTCACTAGTTCTTACGCAGTTCGTTGATGAACGAGTCGACGAGCTTGCCCTGGCGCTCCTTGTCGAGGTTCTCGGCAAGGATTTTCTGGGCAGCACCGATAGCGAGTTCGGCGACTTGCGACCGGAGGTCCGTCATCGCCTTCTGCTTTTCGCGCTCGATCTCCTGCTTCGCATTTTCCTGCAGATGCTGGATCGAGTCCTTCGTCTTTTCCAGTTCCGCGGTGCGAATCTTTTCAGCGGATTCCCGCGCTTCGCGCAGGATCGTCTGCGCCTGTTGTTCCGCTTCGCGCCGCGCCTTCATGTTGTCTGCCTGGATCTGCTTGGCTTCCGCCAGCGCACGATCCGCACTCTTGATCGACTCGTCGATGCGCTGTTCGCGCTCCTCGAGTGCAGCGGTAATCGGGCCCCACGCCTTCGAGCGAAGGAGCCACATGAAGATCACGAACGTGATCAGAAACCAGAACGCGAGACCCGGATCAGGGCTTAGCAGGCTGGCTGCAAGGTACAGTTGCATGGTCTTTCCGTTAGTGTTGTTCGCGGCCGACGGCGCGGCCGATCCGCTTTGACCAGCCGCTCATCACGCGAACAACCGGTCGTACTACTTGCCGGCGAGGATGAAGCAGATAACAAGAGCAAACAGCGCCGCACCTTCGATAAGCGCAGCCGCGATAATCATCGAGGTTCGGATCGCGTTCGTCGCTTCAGGCTGCCGAGCGGTGCCTTCCATTGCCGGGCCGGCAATTTTGCCGATTCCGAGGCCTGCGCCGAGCACGGCCAGTCCTGCTCCAAGACCCGCACCGAGGAATGCCAAAGCTGATGGTTCCATTTGATAACTCCTTTCTTTCGTGTGTTGTGTTGTCAGGGTTGAACCGAAGGCCGCATCAGGCGTGCGCTTCCTCGTGTTCATGTTCGTGATCGTGCTCTTCGGCGGCCATTCCGATGAACAGCGCCGAAAGCATCGTGAAGATGTACGCCTGCAGAAATGCGACAAGCAATTCGAGGCACAGGATAAACAGCGTGAAGGCGACCCACACGACCGACGTGCCGGTGCCAACAGCGGGTCCGTATGCCTCGGTGAACGTGAAGATCAGGCCAATCAGACTCAGGATTACGATGTGGCCCGCCGTCATGTTCGCAAACAAACGAACCGCAAGCGCGAACGGCTTCGTAAACAGACCGAGTATTTCAACGGGGATCAAAAGCGGCCGAACAAGAAGCGGCACGCCGGGAGGTCCGGCAAGGTGCTTCCAGTAATCCTTCGTTCCGGCCAACTGCGTGACGATGAACGTCAGGATCGCAAGTGTCGCGGTGACAGTAATATTTGACGTCGACGTGGCCGAAAACGGCAGCAGGCCGAACAGGTTCGCCGTCAGGATGAAGAAGAATACCGAGAGCAGGTACGGCGTGTACTTCGGCGCCTTGTCACCGATGTTCGGACGTGCGATGTCGTCACGCACAAACAGCACGAACGTCTCGATCATGTTCTGCGTCTTGCCCTTCGGTGCCGACTCACGTCCCACACCTTGCTGGTACTTCCTCGCCATCCGCGTTAGAACGACGTAAAGAAGCACCATCACGATCCAGGCGAACAGAAGGTGCCGGGTGATCGACAGATCCATCAGCACTTCGCCGTTCGCATACGAGAGTACGGGCTCGTGCTCAACACCCTCCTCATCACCCGCGGCCCCGTCGGCATGTTCATCCGCTGCGTGCGCGTCGTCGGCGACGGCAGCGTCATGCGAATCCGCCGCTTCGACGGAGTCCAGCATCTCTTCTTCGTCGATCCCCTTTACAGCAGGATGCTCCGGTGCAAGGTGGAAGTCCCCGGATTCGATCGCGCTGTGTGTTGACGCGTAGAACTTCGGCGCGATGGACCCGTCGTTGTTCCGAACGATGAGGATGCGCGGAAGCGGGATCTCGATTCCCAGGAAAAACTCGACTGCGTCCCCGTTGCCGACGTGGTGTACAGGATCGAAGACCCCTTCTTCATGATCGGCATCGGCGGCTTCGCCATGCGCATCCTGCTCCTGCGCGAACGCCGGACCGGCGCCGAACGCGAACAGCATCGCGAGCAGAAGCAGTGCTCTTCCGGAGAGGGTCGTCATTGCCGTATTTGTGCCGTGGTTCACTTGTAACCTTTACCGAGTAGCCTGAGCTGTAAAACGTTTACCGATAGCGGAGGCGGCGCTGTTTCCGGACAAACTGGAAGAACACCGACAAGCAACGCGGTTCGGTCAGTCTGTAGGTGCCGGGTGCGAGTGCGCGCTGGAGCGCTCCCGGCTTTCCCGAATACCGAGGCGGTGCAGCACCCCGATCTCAACTGCCAGAACCAGTACGAATGTCAAAAAAAAAGCGCCGACGAAACTGAATTCGTCGACATCCAGAAATACGATCGCCGCAGCAATCAACGCCAGGAAACTGGTCATCCGCACCAGCATCCCACCGAGTACGGCGGCAGTGTAGTGTGCATCGCCAACCCACTTTGCCAGCTTGACACCGGCGTAGCTCGCCACACCGTACATGAGACCGAGCAGCAGACCAAGCACCAGACCGAATGAAGGAGAGCTCGCGTCAGCGAGCGGACCAATCATAAAAGTCATCCGGTCGATTCAGTTGGTGCGATGAAGTGCGATTCAAGACCTCTAAAATACGCAAGAATCGCTTCATTGCGTGCTCGACACGGCACCTTTTATTATTAAGGGGCGATGAAGAATGAGTGAACGCCCCTGCGCTCGTTTAATCGCCCTTCGAGTCTGCCCCCGAGCGTCGCGTGCGGTTGCCATCGAGCCGATTCAACTGCCGAATCATCGACGAAAGTGAATAGCCCATGGCCACAAAGGCCAGAAGAGCCCCGATGATCGTCAACCACGGGGCCCAGCCGAAGCGCTTGTCGAGCCACGCACCCCCACCCAGGAAGATGACCAGCGACAACACAATGGTGGTCGCCATATTCAGCCCGATGCTCAGATACGGCCCCGCGCCGCGATAGGCGCCCTGCCACGACTGATCGCCGCGACTTCCGGCGGGGCGCTCCTCACCCACGCCACCGTCCGAGGCGGACGATCCTTCCATTTTGCGTGACTTCGTTTCCCACGACTGCCAACGAGCATCCGACTGCGCCCATTTGTCGGCGAGACGGTCGCGCTTTTCCCAGTCGTCGTATTTCCAGTCTCCGCGCTTCCCGGAACCATCCGGCGTATCGCCGGACGCGTCGCCGTTCTGACGTTCGTCGCTCACGGATCCGGCGACGGATCAGGCAGAGGCCGACTTGAGCGGGGTGACCTGGGCAGCCTGCTTCTTGTCGTCGCGCTTAACCGATGTCATCTGGCCCATTTCGCACTTGCCGTCGAACACGGCGCCTTCTTCGACGACGAGCCGCGCGGTCTTGATGTCAGCATTGACCCGGGCTGTCGACTTGAGAACGAGGGTTTCGCTGATCTGGATCTGACCCTGCACCGAGCCGGAGATATCCGCGTTGGTGGCAAAAAGGTCGCCGTTAACGTCCCCTTCCTGCGCGATGATCGCCTTTCCTTCGACGCGGATCTTACCGATCACGCTGCCACGAATGCGGATGTCGCTCTGTGCTTTGAGCGTTCCTTCGACGACAGTGCCCTCACCAATCATGTTGATCTGTGGTGCCTGCGTTCCGATCTGGGGTTGTGTCTTTGACATGGGCTCTGAGGATGGTCGGTTTCCGAGTAGTGCCATGATTGCTTCCGATGTACAACTGGTTCTGGCCGCCGGCGGCCGAGACTGTTAGGCGGCTGAAGGGTGGTCGATCAGCCGGTTTGATACTTGCTACCCAATCCCGTGCCGGAACGCCTGAAGCAGCGGCAGACCGATCTGGCCGACTTGCGACCGGCGGAAGCTGCCATTCGCTGGAACTACCACTCGACGATATAGCGACGCGGATCCTGGGCCAATCCGTTCTGCCAAAGCTCAAAGTGAAGATGAGGTCCGGTGGTGACCTCGCCGGTGTTTCCACTCCTGGCAATCGGCTCCTGCGCGCGAACCCGATCACCGGCGCGCTTCAGCAGGCGCTGGTTGTGCTTGTAAACCGAAAGGTACCCTTTTGCGTGTTGGATAGCCAGAGCGTATCCGCCCTCGTGCGTCCAGTCCGCAAAAACAACATACCCGTCGGCCATCGACCGGATGAGAGTGCCTTCCGGAACCGCGATGTCAACACCGTAGTGCTCGATTCGCGAATCGAGGGGCCGCGTAACGAAGCCCTCCACCGGAGGCACTGCCACCAGATCGACTCCTTCAAAATATTTTCTCCCGACTCCCGACGCGTCACCGACAACCGTCGGAACGGGCAGGACGGTCTCATCGAGACCCAACTGCAGGTCCGACGAAGGCGCACTCGCCACCGGCGGCTCATCCGCCGCCTCATCGACAATCGCGGTGAATTCGACGTTGGCCGTCGACGTGTCGATTTGCCCACCCGTCATCAGTGTTCGGAGCTGGGCGATGTAGGCTGTCTGAACCTCCAGCGAATCTTCAAGCTGCGACAGACGGACCGCGTTGCGGACCGCCCGTTGCCGGATCTCGGTCGTTCCGTATCCCGGGATTACTTCCCGTATCGGCGTAAACGCAATGAAACAAAAGACCAGCGTCACGAGAAGCAGCACCGAGGCTGCGGCGATCCAGACGATGCGACGAGGCGAGAGGTCGAATTGCTGGGGCGGCCGCAGACCCTCCTCGTCCATCCAGATGACGGACTGCTTCTTGTCGAGATCGCCGAAAAACTCGGCCAGAAATTGCCTGATCACTGTTGAAGCCCTTGGTGGGAAGGTGGGCCAGTTGTTACAACGCTCGATGGATGCGGATCCACCGGCTGACACCCTGGATTGTGTGGAAAGTGCGGAGGCACGGGCCCGATGCACGGCCGATAATGCGAAAACCGGACCAAGAGAACAGTCCGAACCCGCGAATTATTGCGCGACAGGCATGCGGTTCGTATTATTATCGGCTTCGCTTGGCGCCTTCCGCCGGCGAATCAGCCCTTGCGACGTTGCGCGGACATTCACGTGACGATTCGCAGGCCCGATTAAATACAGCTTCCGTACCGTTTCAGCAATACTGATTTCGAGCAACACCGCCGATGCCGCAGCATAAGTCAGCAGTAAAGAGAGTCCGACAGAACGAGACGCGCAATGCACGCAACCGCGTTCATCGCAGCAAAGTTAGAACAATGATGAAGCGTCTCCGCTCCACCGAAAATCCTGACGAGGCGACGGAGTTGCTGAACGAAACGAAGGCGTATCTCGATCGCCTGGCGGCGAAGGGAATCTATAAGAAGAATACCGTCGCCAACTACAAGAGCAAGCTCGAAAAGCGCGTACAGACCCTTAAGTAGGCGCGATCACACCGGGCCGGCGTTGCCGGCCCCTGGACCCGTGGGGGTCTTCCACCATTTTGGCGGACGCGGTAGTACGGGCGTCCAGACCGCAGTTCCTTAAGGAATTGACGTAGGACCAGATGGGCGTATCGCCCGGACGACTGTCAAATTAGAGCAAGTATTGGGCTCCATCGGCGTCGTTTGTTGCAATTGCATGCCCATTTTCGGAATTTTTCGGCGCTATTCGGCGATTTGAAGCTATTGCGGACGATCGGCGGATGGCGCAACCACTTGCTGAAGGCATCGGGTGATCCAAGAAGGTGCGGTTTTCCCGTGTGTTTTTCGCAAAAGCGGCCGCTGATCGGTCGCTGAGGTGCCGTAAATGGCTTCGGGTCTTTAAGTTGAGGCGTTTTTGGCAACTTATTGGCAGGGGTCCGGCAGTGATGTTGGGACCGTTGTCGGCACCGACAAAGATGGGCACTAATGACATGAAGGTTTCCGGGGATGCGATTCGCCGCTCCACCATCCGGCAAGGATTTCCGTGTGGATTTCCGTCGGTTACGCGAATTGCGCAATGTCATCCGGACACTCTTCCATCCGTGACTGCTCGAGTTAACCCACCAGCCTGATTGCGCTCGCGCTGCGTTACGCAGTACGACTCGCCTGAACGGCTTAGCTACTTCGCTATTTGAAAATCAACAGACGGACAATTGGAGGGACAAGTACTATGAAAAGGCGCTTCCTCACGTCATCGCTGTTTGCCCTCGGCTTGCTCGTGTTGACCGTGAGCTCGACGCAGGCACAGGAATATCGCGATGGCGGTACGATTTACCTTAAGCCGCGCGTCGGACTCGATTATTATCTCGGCGACCGAGACAACAATCCTGAGTCGTCGCTGAGCGGACTCTTTGACAATTCCGGACTGAACCTCGGAGCCGAACTCGGCTATCGGTTCTCACCTGGATTCGGACTTGGCGTACTCGGCACGTGGGGCACCTACCCCGCGCTTGGCGATGTTGCCTACCCCGGGCTCGACGCGGCCAGCCTGAACGACAAGCGAATTTCGCTGCATCTGGTTGCTCCGCTGCATCTCGCGCCGTCCAAGGCCCTGTCGCCGTACATCGTACCCGGTGTCGGCGTATTCCTTGGCAAGGTTGACGACAACGTCAGTGGAACGGGAATCAGCCCGATGCTCGGTATCGGTCTTGACTACGCACTCGGCAATCGCGCCGGACTCTTCCTCGAAATTGATGGCTTCGGCATCTTTGGCGACGGCGAGTTCGACGGAGCGGATGTCGGCAGCGGCTACGATGTCGCGGCGATGTCATCGGTCGGGCTGCGTATCAACCTGACCAAACCGTTCGTTCCGGTTTCGATTCTTTCGGCAACCGGCCCGTCAATGCTCGAAACAGGAGCCGGCGGCACGTTTGAGGCAACTGTTAATGCGGACGCGACGCAGCCGGTTGAGTACATGTGGGACTTCGGTGACGGTACGACCGGCACCGGCATGGTCGCCACGCACACGTACTCGCAGCCGGGCACCTACACCGTTACCCTCACTGCCACCAACGGTCGCAAGGGAATGGATACGCGCTCGATGACCGTGACGGTCGAGAATCCGGTCCAGCCGCCGTCAATCGTCGGCATCACGGCCAACCCGCAGTCACCTGACTCGGCAACGCCGGCTCGGTTCTCCGCCAACATCCAGGGCGACGGTCCGTTCACCTACCGCTGGGACTTCGGCGACGGCACAACGGGAACCGGTGCGAATCCGTCCCACACGTTCACGACGCCAGGTACCTACACGGTGACCCTGACGGCAACGAACGAAGCCGGTTCGGATACCCGCACGATGACGATCGTCGTCGTTCCGGTCGAAGTACCGTTCTGCGAATCGGTCATCGACATGAACGCCGCGTTCTTCAACAGGAACTCCAGCACGCTCAGCTCGGAAGCCCGTGCAGCGCTGCAGGACAACGTTCAGATCCTCAACGACTGCCCGAACCTCTCGGTCAACGTTGAAGGATACTCGGCTCCGGGCGAACGACGTGGATCGGCTCTGTCGACCGCTCGCGCACGCGCCGTTGAACAGTTCTACGTCGACAACGGTGTCGCCGCCAGCCGAATCATGGCTTCCGGCAAGGGTGTTGTCACCGGCGTCAGCCGCAAGGATGGAACGAGCCAGTATCGACGCGTCGATACGATCCCCGTTCGCTAGTCCGCGGATCTGATCAGTACCTTGCGGGCCTGCCTGGAAACTCCGGGCAGGCCCGCTTTTTTTTGTAGATCCGCCGAGTTTTGCCGTAAGTCACGAAGAATACAAGCGTTCTTTCCGTACGTATACGTAACATTGCTGCGTACCTACCGCCCTCCTGGACGCCCTTTCGTGTCAATCGGTCCCGTCACATTCCATTACCTGCGATGTACACTGGTCGTCGTCGCCCTCGCCGCGCTGGCCCTGGCGCCATTGCGTGAGGTTTCGGGACAATCTCGCGACTACCGCCAGTCACGGACGTACGCCGGTGTGGGCGTTGGCGTGTACACGTTTCACGGCCCGGTTGACCTTTGGAAGCCGCGCAGCGAGGCAAACTTCGTTCGGAAGAAGGATCCAGCCTTCCTCGCAAACATTCAGTTTCCGCTCACGAGAGAAAGGCTCTACCTGCGGCCCCAGATCGGCTACACGGCCGCGGATCGCGAATACGGGACGCGTATCCTGATAAGCGGAGAGAACGAATTCATCGTCAACGATCTCCTCTGGCTGGAGGGCAATCTGGTGCTGATGCTGCGCTCCCCGAGGCATCGAGTCCTGCCCTACCTCTTCGGAGGTGTCGGATACCTCCTGGCCGATCCGTTCGGGCGGACGACCGCGCACCGCGAGAGTATTCCGGCCGCGCACGTCAAGCGCACGCAGTTCTACTTTCCGGTCGGGGCCGGTGTTGATCTCGCCATGTCCCGGAAACTGTCACTCTACGTAGAAACGGGCCTTCGCCTATCGCGCAACTCGGTGTTTATCGATCGCGCAGAACCGGACCCCTTCAACACAACGCTGATCACTGCAGGGCTCCGATTCGCCCTTGGCCATCGCCCTGTTCCACCGCCCGATCTGCGCCTCGACAACTTCTGCCCGGTTTGCCCTGTCTGCGAAGTGTGCGCACCGATCGTCCTGCCGGTCATCGTGCCGGAAGAGTCCTGCTGTGCCTGTGCGATTGAGGATCTGCAGACTGTTTACTTCGCCGGAGACGCCGCCGTGCTGTCCGCCTCGGCACGAGCCAGTCTCGACGAAAACATTGAGGCGCTCTCCCTCAGGCAGAATCAGGATTGCAGTCTGATGGTCGCCGGCTTCTACGATGACGGCGAGGATTCGGAGATCGCGGCGCGGCGTGCGGCGCTCGTCTTGTCCTACTACGTCGACGGCGGCATTTCATCAGATCGCTTGAAGACGGGAGACATCCAGCCGGGCGGCGCCTCATGCGGAACCAAGCCCCGCGCGAGAGTGTGTGCAGAAAACCGGCGGGTGGTTACACAGCCCTACTGCGGCTTTGGCCCCATCTGTCCGCGCCCCGAGCCACCGCCGCGCTACAGCCCGCTGCAGGACGACAACTGATTTCGGATCGGTCTGCACGCTCCAGCAATTGCCCAATGCAGAAACCTACCGCATCCGAACTCAGAACCGTCGCCGGCGAATTGAAGGAGACCGCCCGCGCCCTCGGGTTCAGCGCCTGCGGAATATCACGGGCAGCGTTTCTGGAGCAGGAAGCCTACCGCCTCGACGAGTGGCTTCGACTGGGATACCATGCGTCCATGGCATGGATGGAGAATCACTTCGAGAAGCGCGTCGATCCGACCAGGCTTGTCGAAGGCGCTCGTTCGGTTGTGAGCGTCCTCGACTCCTACTGGCATCCGGAAACCGGCCCGCAACCCGACGGAACCGCCCGAGTGAGCCGCTATGCCCTCGGCGACGACTACCATGTGGTGATGAAGGAGCGGATGGGCGTGCTTTTCGACTGGCTCGACAATCGGGTTGGCGGTATCGGAGGGCGGATCTTCGTCGACTCCGCCCCGGTCATGGACAAGGTCTGGGCCATGCGATCCGGACTGGGATGGATCGGAAAGAACACAAACCTGATCGACAGCCGGTCAGGGTCCTGGTTCTTCATTGGTGAACTCATCATCGACCTCGAACTCCCGCCCGATGCGCCGGCTACGGACCATTGCGGAAGCTGCACCCGATGTCTTGACGCATGTCCCACGGACGCGCTCGTCGCCCCTGCCGTCCTCGATGCAAATCGCTGCATCTCCTATCTGACAATCGAGAATCGCGAACCGACAATTTCGCCGGACCTTGCTGAACATCTGGACGGCTGGATCTTCGGATGTGATGTTTGCCAGGAAGTATGCCCGTGGAACAAGTTCAGCCGGGCCGCGACGGAGCCCCGCTATCATCCGAACGAAGGTATCGCGGGAAAGTCGTTCTCGAGCTGGGAGGAGCTGTCGATCGAGGACTTCCGCGAACGCTTTCGCAGAAGCCCCATCAAGCGCGCGAAGTATGAGGGACTGCTCCGGAACGTGGCGGCCGCCCGACGCAGCGTGACGGATGACCGCTCATAGGGAGTGCGAAGAACGTCGAGCGGCGCGATTCCCGCTGTCCCCGGCTCCGTCTCGGACAGCGTGAAAGGTCAACCGAACCATCGTTCCGCGCCCCAGCTCGCTCTTGATCTCGAAGGTGCCGTCCATGGCTTCAACGAGGCGCTTCGCGACCGTCAGTCCGATTCCCTTTCCTTCGTAGGCGCGATTGAGTCGATCATCGGCCTGGACGAATGGATTCGCCACTCGTTCAAGGTGCTCGGGCGCGATGCCGACACCCGTATCGACAATCTCGACTGTGACGGTTCCATTGGACTCGGAAGCGCGAATGTCGATCGATCCGCCCGGAT
>JAGQWL010000099.1 GCA_020437385.1 Bacteroidota bacterium | reverse complement strand
TTTTTCGGCTATACGATGACCCAGGCCGAAGCGATCTCCATCGTGTTCATTGCGGCGGGGATCATCGGCATCGTTTTGACGAGCAAACGAATCGACGCGACACCGGCAACTTCGTGATTCGCCGACCGTCTGGCTTTCGAAACGACTCTCGAAGGTGTTGCTAAGATCCGGCGGGCGTCTGCATGATCGGACCCGCAGAGAGCACCTCATCGGACACACCGGATGCGTAACGTTCGAAGTTCGTCACGAAGAGGTTTGCAAGCTTCCTGGCCGTGCGATCGTAGTCGGACACATCATTCCAATTGTTGCGTGGAATCAGCACTTCTGCGGGCACGCCGTTGCAGCTGGTCGGGACCTGAAAGCCAAACACCTGATCGGTCACAGTCGGCGACTCTGCAAGTGAGCCATCGTGGATGGCGTCGATAATGGCGCGCGTGTACTTGAGGCTAATCCGTGAGCCGACGCCGTAGGCTCCACCGGACCACCCCGTGTTTACCAGCCACGCCTCAGCACGATGCGATCGCATCTTCGCCGCGAGCATCTCGGCGTATTTGTTGGGATGCCAAACGAGGAACGCGGCACCGAAACAGGCAGAGAACGTCGCCTGGGGCTCCGTCACACCAACTTCGGTACCCGCAACCTTTGCCGTGTAGCCGCTGATGAAGTGGTACATGGCCTGTTCCGGCGACAGGCGCGATACGGGAGGTAATACACCAAAGGCATCCGCCGTCAAGAAGATGATATTGGAAGGGTGTCCGCCCACGCACGGAAGCTTGGCATTCGGGATGTATTCGATCGGGTAGGATGCCCGGGTGTTCTCGGTGATCGTCGTGTCGTCGTAGTCCACGACGCGAGACACTTTATCGTATACGACGTTTTCAAGGACCGTTCCGAACCGGATGGCGCCGTAGATCTCTGGTTCCTTCTCCTTCGAAAGGTTGATGGCCTTTGCGTAGCAGCCGCCTTCGATATTGAAGATCCCGTCATCGGTCCAGCAGTGCTCGTCATCACCGATCAGGGCTCGCCGATCGTCGGCAGACAGCGTCGTCTTGCCCGTGCCACTCAGCCCGAAAAACAGCGAGACCTGCCCATCGGGACCCTCATTCGCCGAGCAATGCATCGACAGCACGTCACGCTCGGGCATGATGTAGTTCATGATGGTGAAGATTCCTTTCTTCATTTCACCCGCGTACTCGGTGCCGAGAATGACAAACTCCTGGGCTTCAAGCGAGAGGTCAACGCTGACCTCTGAAGTCATTCCGGACGTATAGCGGTTTGCCGGGAATTTACCGGAGTTGAAGACCACGTAGTCCGGATCACCGAACGCGTCAAGTTCCGCTTCCGTCGGCCGAATCAGCATGTTGTGCATGAATAGTGCGTGATACGGGCGCGAACAGATGATGCGTGTCTTTATCCGGTGATTCGGGTCCCAGCCGGCGAATCCGTCCATGACATAAAGGCGGTCACGGGTGTTCATGAAGTCAATTGCCCGCTCCCGATTGATCTGGAACGTGTGTTCGTCGAGGCGAACGTTGATGTCTCCCCACCAGATATTCGATTCGGACTTCGCGTGCCCCACAATTCGCTTATCACGGGGGCTGCGTCCCGTTTTGGCTCCCGAATAGGTGATAAGTGCACCGGTTTCCGATATTGCGGCGCCGCGGTCGTGGTGAATGGCCTCTTCATAGAGGAGGGCCGGCGCTCCGTTTCGAATGATGTCAGTGACTCGTATTCCGTACTGGCTGAGGTCGAAATTCGACATAACTTTCTGGGCTGGAATTCTGGCTGGTTCGGGGGTGGGTCCGGGATTGCAAAGGTTGAAACAGCAAATTTACCGATTATCTAGTATCGGTATTCGCAGAACTTCTTAATGAGGGCAGACGGGCTCAGTGTTTGACATGGTTCGAAAATCGAATGATATGGTAGAATCGGTGGTGTTTGGGCGCAATCCGGTATTGGAAGCGCTGGAACGAGGTGCGACATCGATTGATAAGGTTTACGTACAGAAGGGGGGCAGCGGCGAATTCTTTGCCGCCGTACGGAGGGCGGCGGCGGAGAGGGGCGTGCCGGTCCAGTACGTTCCAAAGGACAGACTTCAGAAGCTCGCCGGAAAGGTGAACCACCAGGGAGTAGTCGCCTTGAGGGCCGAGGTGGGTTACCAGGACATACACGAATTGCTCGCAGGTCTACCGTCCGACACGGCCGAATTGGCGACCAGAAAGCCACTGTTTGTCTATCTCGATCGCGTCACCGATCCGCACAATTTTGGCGCCGTCGTCCGATCGGCTGCGGCCTTCGGGTGCAATGCGGTGCTGGTACCCTCATCCGGATCGGCGCCGCTGAATGGGGTTACGGTGAAGGCAAGTGCCGGCATGGCGCTCCGGATCCCGATATGCCGGATCGAGAAGCCGGAGTTAATGATGGAGGAATTCAAGGAACGGGGCTACTGGATCGTCGGGGCCGATGGAGCCGGTGAGGGGCGTCCGACCACGATTGAGTGGACGCGCCCCACGATTCTGCTGGTTGGTAGCGAAGGAGGCGGTCTGTCACCGCGGCTTTCCGCCGCCTGCGACGATCTCGTCTCGATTCCGATTGTCGAAGGCGTTGATTCGCTGAATGTCAGCGTGGCAACGGCCATCCTGCTTTATGAGGCCAGCAAACCTCGCATCGGCACGTCCTGAAACGACAAAAGGCGTAGCCGTGGCTACGCCCCTCGTCGAGTTGGAGTATGGATGGCGTCAGATCGGACTCAGCGTCTGCCGTTCAATTTGTAGACAATCTTGCGAATGGTGTCGAACTGAAGGTACGGATATTCGTCCCGCAGGCTTTCAATGGCATCGTAGGCCGGGACATTCTGGTTCCGATATGATCGGAACTTCTGGCGGATCTGGTAATCTCGCACACCCTTTTCAGACAACAGCTGGTGCTGCTCGAGCAGGCTGTACAGGTCGTCCGGGATCAGGCCTTCAAGCGGGTTGCCATTTTCATTAGGAAGTAATTGCATGGCTTCTGTCGGCTGTTGTGTGATCTAGATTTCCTTCGCTCGGCAACGTGCCGTCGTTCGAGCGCTGCTGCATGTTCACCATCAGGCAGGTGAAAGGTCGATGCCCTTCGTCGGTACTCGCTTGTGGAAGCGCCCTACGAAGCTTCCGGCGTTCGACCTTTTGTTCGATGGAAAGGTAGTTGTTCGATCACGTCAAGCCCGGTGGTTCAGGCCGAACTGTCGGATTCCGCCGACGAGCGGTTGTCAGCGTGCGGCGAATTGGGGGGCGGGCAGGGTCAGCGGTCCGATTGGCGCGATTCAGGGCGCTCCGGCCGCTGGTTCTGGTCGGATTCGCTTTGCTGAAGCAATTGCGTCGGCAGTATGCTGCGTATCCCAATTCCGAGAACCAGGAGCGAGGCGAAGCCGGCGCCCGCGTAAAGCAGCATCTGAATCGCGTGCGTGAGGATCGCATACGCCGCGGCAGACGCGGCCGGCACGTCCCAGATCTGCGTGAGGGAAATCTGTGTGATATAATGGTAGGTGCCGGTTCCTCCCGGAGCGGGAACGACGACGCCAAGGGCGCCGAGATTCATGAGACTCCACGCGTCTCTCAGCCCGAGTCCGAATTCCCCGACCATGCCCAACATTCGTAGCGGGATGTAGGCCATCAGCAAGTAGCAGGCCCACATGGCAATCGTCGTCAGAAGCAAGGCATGCGGCTTCGGCGAACGGACAATCGTTTGAATCCCTTCAGTGAACGACCTGATTAGTTTGCGGACCTTGTCGCCGGCACGGGACCTGCGAGCGAGGATCACCACGACGACGACTGCGATTACCAGTATCCCGGCAGCAACCAGGAGGCCGATCCCTGGCTTCGGCAGCGCAATCTGGGAAGCGAGTACGTGCAACCGATCGGCCAGCAGAAAATAGACGCTGACCAGTGCGAGGGCGAGACTGACCATGTCGAGAATTCGTTCCGCCACAACGGTGCCGAGGATCGACAGGAAGCGCTGGCCTGACAGGCGCGACGCGATCGATGTGCGAACAAGCTCACCGACGCGTGGCGCCACGTAATTAGTCATGTATCCGGCCATCAGCGCGCCGAATAGTTTCGCCGTACTGATCCGATGTGATGCGGAATTCGGAAGGGAATCGATCATGATCCGCCATCGCCAGGCGCGTAACCAATGGCTGGCGTAAACAACAACCGCCAGCGGAACGAGCCAAGCCGGATTTACTGATCGCAGGGCCTGGCCGAGCAGGCGCAGATCGACACCGCGAAGCGCGAGGTACAGCAACCCGATCGCCAGGCCGTAGCTGGCGAGCTCAGTGACTAGCGATCGAATTCGGGCGCTGGTTTGAATCCGGCTCAATCGGTGGCAGCTCGGTCGTACTTCGGTTTGGGGAATAACCAGAAGTTTGGTGGAGGGGACGTGCGATTTGCCGCTTCACCCTCAGGACAAAAACGTTTCAGGAACGGAGATCAACGACCTCCGTTCCCGCCGGTGCCTGAAATGAGAACTCGGCCGCGTCAAGGGACGGGTTCACTTCAATGTCGGACAAATCAAAAATCATGGTCGTCTCGTTGGCATCAAGTATCTCAACGCGCGTGACGATCGCGTCTGTTCTCCGAACGAACAGCGTCAGGTGCCGGTAGAGATCGGTTTCGTCGATCGCCGACAGTGCCAGGATGTCCGTGCTAACCCCGCCAATGACATCGTGTGTGACCCCGTCGACAGTATAGCGGTCTGAGTAGTTGAAGATCATGTCGCGCACCGGAAACATGTCTTCCTCCACGTAGTCGTTTATCAGCACCTCATTCGTCTCCGCGTTGTACAGCCAGGTCGAACTGCCATCCGTTACGAACGTCTGGTTCGGCATCTCCACGCGAAATTGCTTGCCGTTGAGCACGAGCCGTCCCTCGTTGGACTCAGACGACTCGAGCATATCCGACTTCATCGTCTGTCTGAAATGTGCACGCATCGAGTGTATCGAATCGTACTTCTCCTGCACTCGTTTGGCGACGGCATCGGCATCCTGAGCGAATGCGGGCTGTCCATAAAAAAGGACGATCGAAAAGACGATTCCAGAAAGTGCGAATAGACTCCTTCTCATTGGATGCACTGTGCTTGCTGATTGTTGTTGCTGATTAGGCAAATTCTTGATCTGATTGCCGTTCACACCGCCGTTGCCGAAGCGGACCCGTTCCTTCAAACCCGTATCACTTAAGGTCATTCAAAGTCCGTGCCCGCCGTTCATTCGACGCCGCACCATGGCTCTTGACGATCGGACACGACGCCGTTAATCAGAACGAAGTGGTGCCGTCGACACGCGGTCCAGATCGATTTCGTCCCGAAAATTCCAGCACCAGACAGCCTGGCAGGGAAATCGCGACGTATACAGTGGCTCTCCCAATGCAACCGAATCGACTCCGGGAACCGCCAGGGCCTTCAGTTCAAGCAGGTCGGGCGCATCACGAATGCCGCCGTCTACCGTGATTCGGAATGGCCTCCGCTTTCGAATCGCAGAGATATCTCTCAATTTTCGTTCGAAATCGGGATGCTTCCGCCAGGAGTCGTTATCGCCCATGGTCACCATGATTCTGGAACAATCGGATTCCGCGAGACGCCCCAGAAGCCTGATCATGCTGTCGTCCGCCCCAAAACAAACTGCAGCCGGGAATCGAACCGTCAGCCGCTGCGCACCGACTTCCGCCAGCAGTCGACAGACGACGTCGGCATCATCACCATTACTTACGGTGGTCACAACCCGGTACGCACCGGCTTCGAGGCCCTATCGGATCGACTCAGGAGAGCCCGCAGCATGTGTTGACGGGTCAAACTGGACTGGGATATCGACGGCATCACAGATGGCCCGAAGAGAACGCATGGTGGCGTCGCTGCTTGTCGCGAAGTCAGGACAGACGACAAGGATGCTCTTGGCATTCATGACTCGCAGCATTCTCGCCATCTCGACCGGAGAGTCGAACAGCAGGGCCCGGCTGGCTCCGGTGGGAAAGGCGCAATTGCCGTCTCGTATTATGAGCTTCGGGAAAATCAGCATCTCTTGACCGCTTCAGCGGATTAACCTGATGAAGGGACTGCTGTTCCTCACCACCTAAACTCTAAAGACCGGTTCCCACCGAGCGCGCGTCCGGTCACGCGTGCCCACTCGGTGAGGCGAATTGCCTCTCAGTCCGTAGCTTTGTCTGTCATCTGATGATGACAATGACGTCCATGATGACTCCAACTTGCACAACATGAGTTCCGACAACACCGGCCGCAAGCGATTTCTCGTTACGGCAGCGTTGCCTTACGCAAACGGTCCGATTCACATCGGTCATTTGGCAGGCGCCTACCTGCCGGCCGACCTCTACTGCCGGTATCGACGGCTCCGCGGTGATGATGTTGTGTTCATATGCGGGTCCGACGAATTGGGTGTTGCGATCATGGTCCGCGCCCGCAATGAGGGTGTTGAGCCGTTGGACATTGTCAACCGGTACCATCCGGTAATCAAGAAAAGCTTCGCCGACTTCGGAATATCGTTCGACTACTATGGGCGAACGACGAGCGAAACGCACAGGGAAACCAGTCAGTCGTTCTTCAATAAGCTTGCCGAGGGCGGCAACTTCACGCTGAAAGAGGAACAGCAGCTTTTTGATCCACAAGCTGGCCTTTTTCTGGCCGACCGATTTGTTGTCGGGACCTGCCCCAATTGCGGATTCGAGGAAGCGAACGGTGACCAGTGCGAACGTTGTGGCACGACGTTGAGTCCGTCGGACCTGATTAATCCGCGAAGCACCTTGTCCGATGCCGTTCCGGAGATGCGCTCAACCACGCACTGGTATCTTCCGCTGGGAAAATTTCAGGAGCGGCTGGAGGATTGGCACAGCGGTCACGCTGACTGGAAGCCCAATGTGATGGGCCAGATCCGCAGCTGGCTTGCGGATGGCCTGCGTGAGCGGGCTATCACGCGGGATGTCCCGTGGGGGGTGCCGGTGCCGAGGCATGCGGCGGACCTTGCCGGCGTCGACGCCAATGGCAAAGTCATCTATGTATGGTTCGACGCCCCGATCGGGTATATCTCTGCCACGAAGGAATGGGCAGAACAGCAGGGTGATCCGGATCGATGGAAAGACTACTGGCAGGACAGCGAATCAACACTCCTCCATTTTATTGGCAAGGACAACATCGTCTTCCATTGCATCATGTTCCCGGCGATGCTCATGGCACACGGTGAGTACATACTTCCTCAGAACGTTCCGGCGAACGAATTCCTGAACCTGGAAGGGAGGAAGCTGTCGACAAGCAGGGGCTGGGCCGTTTGGCTGCATGAGTATCTGGACGAGTTCGATCCGGATCTACTTCGCTACGCGCTCGCAGCAACGCTGCCGGAGGCGAAAGACGCGGACTTCAGCTGGAAGGATTTCCAGGCGCGCGTCAATGGCGAACTGGCCGATGTGCTTGGCAATTTCGTCAACCGCACGATGACCTTTGCTCATCGGTTCTATTCGGGTACCGTACCGGAGCTCAGTAACCCGTCGACAGCCGACGCCGACGCGCTTTCGGAGCTACACTCATTTCCCGATCGAATCGGAAACGCCTACGATGCCTTTCGGATGCGTGAAGCCGTGTTTGAAACGATGGCCCTGGCGCGGCTGGGCAACAAGTATTTTAACGACACCGAACCGTGGAAAACACGCAAGGACAATCCGCAGGCGTGCGCGAACACGGTTCATGTGTCTTTGCAGATCTGCGCATCCATCTGCGTCCTGGCTGATCCGGTTATTCCGTTCGCCGCAGCGCGGCTGCGGTCGATGCTGGGGCTGTCCGGCCGGGTTTCCGCTGACGGCACGAGCGCGTCGGCGATTCATTGGGCCGACGCTTCTGAGCCCTTACTGAAGGCTGGGCATCCGTTAGGGGAGGCCGAGATACTATTCGAGAAAATTGACGATGACGTGATCGAGAGGCAGATCGCAAAGCTCGTGTCGCGAAGTGCGGAAGGGAGTTCCGAACCGGCGTTGCCTTTTGAACCGGCCCGCGATGAAATCGAGTATGACGATTTTGCCAAACTTGATCTGCGCATGGGGACTGTGATTGCAGCCGATCGCGTGCCCAAGGCTGATAAGTTGCTGCGGCTGGATGTGGATCTGGGGTACGAGAAGAGGCAGATTCTGTCGGGAGTGGCGGAGCAGATGAAACCCGAAGAGCTGGTGGGAAGAAGAGTGGTGGTCGTGGCAAACCTCAAGCCGCGGCGCCTCCGGGGATTTGATAGTGCCGGGATGTTGCTGATGGCGGAGGATCGTGACGGGAAACTGTGTTTAATTGAATCGGCAGGGGAAGATGGAGCTGTCGTTCGGTAGCGAGGGGTGACCTGGAACTGTTGCCTTTTGCGCTATTAAGGCTTTGGGTCATCCTGCGTTGTGGAATCGGCCCGACGCCGAATCCGAGACTTAGCTGTGCGCAGCCGAGCAGTGCGGGTTTGGCGGTTAATTCTGCCTGTTTCAGGTCGATTACCAAAGGGCAGACACCCCTTAGCCCAGCCAAGACAATGTCCGACACCGGCTCCAGACTCATGCAGTCCAGCCAGAAAGCCTCTCAGAAGGATGTCGACCGGAAGTTGGTTCGCGGAGCCGAACCCGACTTCCGCGTTGACCGCGACACGACGTTTTCGAGTCGCGTTCGGAAAGAGGTGCTTCGACGGGCGGGAGAGGGGCTGTTGCATGACGGAACGGATGTAACGCATCCGGTCTATCACACGACTTCGCTGGCAGTCAAACGAGCGATGGACATTGTCGGATCGTTTTTCGGTCTTCTGGTGCTTTCGCCCGTCCTGCTCGTTATCGCTCTGCTGGTCCGTTTGACATCACGTGGCCCCGTGTTCTTTATCCAGGATCGCGTGGGTCTTCACGGTGCCTGGGTGAAGACGTTGAAGTTTCGGACCATGGTCGTCGACGCCGAAAGTCGCCTGCAGGAGGTAATCAACTCAGACCCCAAGGCAAGAGCTGAGTACGATCGCTACCACAAACTGCAGCACGATCCACGCATTACATCGATCGGCCGGTTTCTGCGCAAGCACAGTCTGGACGAATTGCCGCAGCTGATCAATGTGCTCGCTGGTAGCATGAGCCTCGTGGGTCCCCGGGGCTATCTGCCGACCGAAATCATGCAGCTGGCCGACACGGACCGAATCATTCAGATCATACAGGTGAAGCCGGGAATCACGGGCTTCTGGCAGGTGGGCGGCCGATCGAATGTGCCGTTTGACGAACGTCTCGACATGGACGTGTTCTACATCCGGCATTGGTCGCTCGGAATGGACCTTTACCTCCTGGTCAACACGGTTTGGATCCTCTTCTTCGGCAGGGGACACGGGGCTTCGTAAACCAGCTCCACCACGGTGATTCGACGTACAGCTCAGGCGAAGGGAACGAACAAGTTCTGCCCGTTCAGTGCTCGCGGCGGTAGCGATCGGTGATCAGATGTTCAGCGGCATGTCGTAGGCTGCTCGCGTGGCTTCCATCACCGCCTCGGAGAGTGTCGGGTGCGGATGGATCGCCTCCATGATTTCGTGCGCCGTCGTTTCGAGCGTTCGCGCTACCACTGCTTCGGCAATCATCTCGGTTGCCTCGTATCCGATGATATGGCAGCCAAGCAGCTCGCCATACTTCGCGTCGTAGATGACCTTAACGAAGCCCTCGTTGTGTCCGATGGCGGACGCCTTGCCAGACGCGGTGAACGGGAATTTGCCGACCTTGATGTCGTAGCCGGCCTCTCTGGCGGCAGCTTCAGTGTAACCAGTCGAGGCGATCTGAGGCTGGCAGTAGGTGCACCCGGGAATGTTCCGGCGATCCATGGGTGTAACTGACAGACCCGCGATTGCCTCAACGCACAGAATGCCTTCATGACTGGCCTTGTGCGCAAGCCACGGACCGCCCGCGACATCGCCAATCGCATACACGCCGGCGACATTCGTTCGGCCGAAATCGTCAATCACAATTCGCCCCGGTTCCGTCTTGACGCCGATTTCCTCAAGACCCAGATTTTCAATATTGCCTCTTACCCCTACGGCAGAAAGCACCTGATCTGTTTCGATCGTTTCGGTGCCCGTAGATGTCTTGACCTGGACCTTGACGCCGGATCCGGAGGTATCTACCCCTTCGACCTGCGCACTGGTCATGACCTTGATTCCCGCCTTCTTAAAGGCGCGAGCAAGCTCCTTCGAAACATCCGCATCCT